>JAICHI010000019.1 GCA_025922735.1 Nitrososphaeraceae archaeon
AATTGTGGTAAACAGATTGAATACGTAATGGGCTCATGCCGTAATTGCGGAACTGAAAGACCAGCTATTTATAAGCATCCTAATGGCTAAAGCTAGCTGAGTGTTTTGTCAGAAGGAAGGACACCAACAATACGAAGAAAAACTTGGACTGTAGTCAGCTGGCATCAACATTGAGGTGGCTTCTGCGATACGGTGAGATAAACAATATATTGTTACCTGAGAAGGACAAGATTGTCTTGGCATTAGATAGAGCAATGGAGATTGCAGAAAAGCTACCAAGTTCACCAACCGAAATGCAACAACCAGATAAAACACCTGATGAAAGCAACACTACCAAAAGTCTGGTAACAACCAGAATTTTAGTAATCTTTTAATAAGCTTGAGCAACAAAACTACTAGTTGTCTCTTGACGAAGCAATAGCAGCTCTCAAGGCCGGCAGGTTTGTACTCGTTCATGACGATAAAGTGCGTGAGAACGAGATTGATATGGTAATCGCTGCCGAGCATATCAAGCCGTACCACATTGCGATGATGAGAAAAGACGCTGGCGGACTTGTGTGCCTTGCAATCGCAAACGAGATCACGAGCAAGCTGGGGCTAGTCTATATGCATGACATTATAGCAGATATGGGCAAGGTAAACCCGGTGTTTTCAAAATTGACAGAGGGCAGAACCAACTACGGGGATAAGCCGTCATTTTCAATAACGGTCAACCATCGCTCGACATACACCGGCATCACCGATCAAGACAGGGCACTTACCATACTCCAGATGGCAGAAGTATGCAAGAACATTGACAATGGCGGCGTAGAACAATTCGCCAGGAACTTTCATGCCCCTGGTCACGTGCCAATACTTATAGCATCAAAGCACCTACTACACGACAGGATGGGTCACACTGAGCTATGTGTTTATCTGACACAGCTTGCAGGCATTACGCCGGCAGTAGTCATGTGTGAGATGATGGACTCAATGACGCATAGGGCGCTCTCAGTTGACGCTGGGCAAAAATATGCCGCAAGATTTGGCATCCCTCTAATCGATGCAAGCGAGCTCAAAGCTAATGCCAGGGTGGCATAACTAACAATTGATTTATCTTGCAATAGTAGTTTCCGAGTTTAACAGCGATATAACATTCAAGATGCTACAAGACGCAAGAGATCACGCAGCCAATGTAAGCGCAGAGATAAGCTACATCTTGTATGTGCCTGGCGCCTTTGATATGCCGCTTGCAGTTGAGCGATTGTTGAGAAAGAAAAATGTGGACGCCGTAGTCACGCTTGGCGCGGTGATAAAAGGAGACACCCGGCACGATGACATCGTAGCTGAAAATGCGGCACGGCTGATATCTGATCTATCACTAAAGCATGGCAAGCCGGTGACACTTGGCGTAGCGGGGCCTGGAATGACAATTGAGCAAGCAAGAGCGCGAGCAAAGCTTGTGCCCACTAGAGCGGTCAACGCAGCCGTAAACATGGTTTTGCGGTTGAGAAAGCTACAAAAGGCAGTTGGCGGAGGGATTGTGATAATAAATGATACAACTGACAATAATTAGGATTGAAGGATACGGGCAATGGACTCTCACACTTGGAAGTGACAGGGAAGCACAGCTTCAGATGCTGCAGGCAAGGATCTATCATGATGTACAAAGGCTATTTTCAGAAAGAGAAAGCATCGTCTTCTTCAACAGGTTCGATGAATATTTCGCGATAACAAATGGCCTTGGTGTCGATGATCATCTACACATACAGCATGAGCTTACAAAGCTGTACGACAACATGTTAATGTCGATGACAATTGGCGCCGGCAAGACTGCATTTGAAGCAAATCTGAATGCCTACCGCACAAGAAAAGAGGGGAGGATGCTTGACGGCAACTCTAGAATATTTGGCAGTGTGCAGCCTCAGGCAGACGTAGCGCAAATAATGCATATTGATATTGATAGCTCCGCAAAAGTTGGCAATTGGCTGTCGCCTTATGAACTGACAGCACTCGTCATGAAGATCTACAGCAGGCTTGCAGAAGAGTTCCTGAAGCACGATTCGCTTGCGTTCTTTCTTGGCGGCGACAACGTTATGGTGATTTCTAATGGCATGTCAAAGGAGCAGGCTGACGTAGTGCTAAAGAAGGTGACGGCCGGCAATGATATTAAGCTCAACTGCGGTATAGGGATTGGCAAGACCGGCAGAAGAGCAGCAGAAGCCGCGACAAAGGCGCTTGACACAATTAGAGACCTGCGCGAGGAAGGAAAAATCCAAACAATATATGAAATACAATGTCCCTAGCAATAACAAACGCCAGCCTTCTTTTGGGCAGAGAGCTCGAATATGTTGAGCAGGGATACATTGAGATTGAAAATGGCAAGATAAGGAGCACCGCTGCTGGTAGCTACAAGGGTTCAGGCAAGAAGCTGGATGCAAAGGGATTCATGGTCATACCAGGATTTATCAACGCACACACACACATCGCCGATTCAATAGGAAAGGATATTGCCGCCGGGCAGCGGCTTGATGCACGGGTGCATCCTGTGTTTGGTGCTAAGAAGAAGATTCTGCAAAAGAGTCTGCCAGAGCATCTAAAGAGCTTCATCAGGAATTCTGCAATTTTAATGATGAAAAAGGGAATAGTTGCATTTGCAGATTTTCGCGAAGATGGACTGGAGGGGATAAGGCTCCTAAAAGATGCAGTTGATGGTCTGCCAATAAAATGCATAACGCTTGGGCGGATAAATTATTACAACAGTCCGACGAATGCAGCTGGCCTGCCATCTGAAAAAGGAGAGCAGGCTAAACAGGTACTTGAGCGGGCAGATGGATTTGGAATAAGCGGCGCAAATGAAAACACTGATGCTGCTCTTATGCAATACAGGCAGCTGGCAGGAAAAAAAAAATTGATCGCAATACATGCCGCTGAGTCAAAAGAGACAGTTCAATTTGCCAAGGTGCACACTGGCAGGAGTGAAGTAGACAGGATAATGGAACATCTCAAGCCTGACTTTGTTGTACATATGACAAATGCAACAGAAAACGAAATGTCGCTTGCTGCAAAAAGTGGAACCGGTATCGTAATTTGCCCTAGGGCAAATGGTGTGCTTGGCGCAGGCATTCCAAAGGTTGCCCAGATGCTCAGGCAAGGCTGCCTTGTGGCCATTGGAACGGACAATGTTATGTTAAATTCTCCAGACATTCTGAGAGAACTGGATTATACGTGGAAGGCATCAAGGGCGACTGAAGGTGAGATGTTAAAAGCACAAGAACTCTTGAAGATGGCAACTATAAATGCGGCGCAAATTTTAAGACTTAATACTGGATGCATAGAGGCCGGCAGGGCTGCCGATCTAGTATTCATTGACAAAAAACATGCTGACCTCTATCCCATACATGACCCATATGCTGCAATCGTTCACAGGCTGAGTCAAAGCTCTATTAGAGCAGTCATGATCAATGGGCGGTTTGTAGATTGAAGGTAATAATCAACAGTGCAATGACAGTTGATGGTAAGATCGCTACATCAAGCGGAGATTCAAAAATTTCTTCAAGGGAAGATCTTGTGAGGGTTCACAAGCTGCGTGCTTCTGTCGATGCCATAGTAGTAGGGATCTCTACAATTTTGGCAGACGACCCGCGGCTCACAGTAAGACTAGCGAAGGGTAAGAACCCATCTAGGGTGATAGTCGACAGCAGAGGCAGGATCCCCCTTGACTCTCAAATAATGCGCACTGCGTCCAAAGTTAAGACTATTGTAGCAGTCACGGATCAGGCACCCGAGGAAAAGATAAAGAAATTAGGAGATATGGGTGCGGAGGTACTGGTCATAAGCGAAGGGAAAAAGGGACAAAGTGCCGCTGTGCCCCACGGCGTCAACCTTAAACTGCTGTTTCGCAAGCTGGAAAAGATGGGGTTGAAAAAAATATTGGTAGAGGGTGGAGGCGAGCTTAACTGGTCTCTTTTACGCCTCTGGCTTGTCGACGAGCTGACAATAACAATTGCCCCGAAAATAGCAGGCGGTAGGCTGGCGACGACCATTGTCGAGGGAGATGGATTTGATGAAATAGCCCAAAGCATTAAACTGCAGCTCAAGAAAATAGAGCGGAAAAAGGGCGGCGAACTCGTGCTGTACTACCATCTATAATTCCAGAGTAACCTTTTTGACATCTTGCTCATTCTGCAACAGAAAGAGTATGTGGACTTGGACACCAAGATAAAAACGCTAAAACCATGTAGTTATTCTGTTGGTGTGCAAGAGAACGATCCTCAGAAAATAAAAATAATAATTCCCCAAAGCATGTGTCAAAATACGTATGTATATGCTGTACAACTTCTAATAGCCGTCAGTCTGTCAGTGTCTCTTGTTTGAAGACGATTCTTGATTCTAGCGAACTTGTGAAAAAACTAGCCCCCTACTACAATAACAAAACCACCAAACATGATTTGCTGCCTGCAGTATTCAATGTAGCACCATGAGCAAAAGTAATTAGTATTCCCTTGATTTTGTCGCTCATAATTTTTAAGGTATTTCAACCATATTATTATAGATGTTCTCAAACGAGCATACTCTGCATAGATTCATGATGGAAAAGGCTGAAGGACAATTTCATGACAGGTACGAGAAAGCACTTGAGCAGGTAAGATCAGAGTTTGGTAAGATCTACACAATGGTGATTGGAGGAAGTGAGGTAACGACCCCAGCTACGGCAACGCATACCTCGCCTATTGACACAAGAATAGTGCTTGGACATATGCCGATCGGGAGTGCGATCCATGTCAGGAAAGCCATTGCAGCTGCAAAGGAGGCATTTGAGCGCTGGGGTAGAATAGACTACCGGGAGAGAGTACATGTATGCAGAGTTGCAGCAGACATCATGGCCCAGCACAACTTCGAGCTCGCCGCATGGGTTTCATATGAAAACGGCAAGAATCGTTACGAGGCAATAGCAGACATCGATGAGGCTATTGACTTTTTGCGCTATTATTCTGAAGAAATGGAAAGAAATAATGGTTTTGAAACAATGATGAAAAGCGCTCAGCCAAACGAAAAAAGCAAGAGCGTCATGAAACCCTATGGGGTATGGGGAGTAATTGCTCCCTTTAACTTTCCGGCTGCCATTTTTGCAGGCATGAGCACGGGTGCAATAATCACCGGGAATACTGTGGTAGCGAAGCCGTCAAGCAATACTCCAATTATTGCATGGAAGTTTGCAGAAATATTCAAGCAGGCAGGACTGCCTAACGGTGTGTTCAACCTAGTCATCGGGCCAGGCGGCAAAATAGGCAATGAGCTTGTCAGCAACAAGGATGTTGCTGGTATTGTGTTCACCGGTTCTCGAGACACTGGCTTCCGCATGGCAAAAGAGTTTAGCAAGACAAGGCTCAAGCCGCTAATCGCTGAGCTTGGAGGCAAGAATCCAGTGATAGTGACTGAAACAGCTGACATCACTAAGGCAGTTGACGGTGTCCTCAAAGCAACGTTTGGCTACTCAGGACAAAAGTGCAGCGCGTGCTCTCGGGTTTATATCAACAAGAAGGTGAGGGATGAGTTTCTCAGGCGGCTTGTTGAAAAGACAAAGATTCTGCCGATAGGAAACCCACTTGACTCCAATACCTTTGTTGGCCCACTTGCCAACGAGGATGCCTATCGGAAATATCAAAAATACATAAAGGCAGCGGAGAAGGATGGCAAGGTACTTGTTGGAGGTTCTATCAAAAAGGATGACGACCTAAAGTACGGCTATTATGTCGAGCCTACGATTATCGTTGGTCTACCAAAAAAGCACCGGCTCTTTAGAGAAGAGATGTTTGTTCCCATCCTATGTGCTGCAGACTATGAGAAGTTTGATGATGCCATCAAGCTTGCAAACGACGGTGAATATGGGTTGACGGCTGGGATATTTACCAGAAAGCAGGAAGAGGTCAAAAAGTTCCTTGACTGCATCGAAGCGGGAGTTGTTTATGTTAACAGGCAGGCAAGCGCAACAACTGGCGCAATGGTCGGATGCCAGCCATTTGGTGGATGGAAGGACTCTGGCACCCAAGGTAAAGGAACGGGAGGGCCACATTACCTGACAGAGTTCATGCGCGAGCAGAGTCAGACTATTGTTCTTGACTAGCCAATAAATATTTCTTAATTCTAACCGTCGTCAAACCATTCAAAATTAGACCTGCATCAATGAGTATAAAGAAGGAGCTAGAATTAATGTCGAATGTTCGCTATAGCGACTACTACGGAAGTACTGTTCAAAATGATGAGTAATATTGTGTTGTGCTTCGAAAATATTATAAGAAGTGTTGGCGAACGCAGAATTAGAAGTCAGTAAGATACTACTAATAACTTCTGCAATCCGCGCCAATTGAATAGGGTCCGCTATATCTCTCGGAATGCCTTATTATTCTGTCGCTATTTGCACCAGTTCCGAAATTTGCTTACCTTTATCTTGAGAAAGCGCTGAAATTCCGCCAGTCAAGCTTTCAGCTACAATGCCTTTTTCTGCAAGTACTTCGGCAACTTTGAGTGAAGTGTTGCCCATCATGCAGACTAGCAAAGCTTTCCCATTATTTCCTTCTCCGCCCAATGCATTATCCAGTTCCTCTGGAATCTTTTGGGTTGCCAAAAGTCGCTCCACGTCGCCAGCCTTTGGGACAGAGATCTTGCTTTTATCAACGCCCAGCGAATTTGCAATTAGCTCTATCCCCTCCTGGCGAGGAGTATACATTGTGTGAATCCAAAGAACTCTGTTGTAGTTTGCGATATTCGATACGGCTTCCTGTAGAGGAACCTCTAGATGGTCCTCTCGTATCTCTTGCATCGTTTCAATGCTCCTTCTGTACTTTTGGATTCCATCCGCAATTATTACGACAAACTTTCTTCCTCCATCTCCACCAAAGTTCGCCATCTGCATCACAGCATAAAGCGCAAGGGCACTGCTTTCTCCTATGTCATATCCCTTGTCTACGAAAAACTTCAACAGACGTTTTGCCTGCCCAAAATCTACCTCGTGTTGTCCCGCGTATCGCTCAGGCTCGTAGAACTTCAAGCCTGCTGCTTTCTCCTTCGTTCTTATTCCCGCAACATCTTGGTTACTAAGTGGAAAGACTACATGCAGTGATTTCTTTCGATATTTGTCCATTAAGTATCTGCTCAAGCCACCGGATGTGCCACCTGTACCAAAGGTGCAGACAACTTTGAATTCGGATAGCGAATGGCCTTGTTCAATCAATTGCTGGTCCATCTCCGCTGCAGTCACAGTTCTGTGTACCTCAATATTCAGCTCGTTGTCGTACTGTTCCGGGCAGAAACAACCATAGATTCTCGCAAGAAGCTTTGCCAAGTTTATTATGTCCTGACTCGCTAAAAGATCTTCTACCTCCGAGAGTGATTTATCAAAAATGGCAGGGTCGAACCCGATTTCAGTGAGCTGTGAGCGAATATTCGATGCAGTTGCTTTAGCAGCCAAAACATTCGGATTGACCTTCATGCCCGGAGCAGGGCAAATGTCCATATCCAGGTTTATGATATGTATCCTCTCGTTTCTCAACTCCTCAAATACTCCTTCCTGAAGCTTCCTGGATACGAGGGTAACGACATCTAAGCCGAGCCTAGCTATCTGCCCTAGGGCGATTCCAAAGTTACCCGAGGTCGCTTCAATTATTGTCTGTCCACTCTTCAGTTTGCCTGACGCAATGGCATCATAGATTATGCGTACTGCAGGTCTTACTTTGATTGAGCCTGCAAGCAAGTTTGAATCGAATTTACCGAAAACTCGCAGATCTTTATCGGCTAGATCCAAGCCGTATTCAATTCTTGCACACTGCTTCAAATCTTCAGTAATGTCGATCAGAGGTGTTGGGCTAACAACCTTCACTTCGCCTGATTTTTCTTCTAGATGAGGGATCTTGCTCCATATCTCTCGCTCAAAGTGCTCCAACAGAGAGCTGTCAATGTCAGTTCCCTTATTCAGTCCCTGCAATTTTCTCCACTGTGTTATATGATGTGCGAATAGGTTTTATAAAGATATGACAGATTCCAGTCGTTTTCGACTTGATTCTCATCTATATATAAGCAATTTAGACATGCTGATAATAAATAAAAAAGCGCTGATTTGCCAATATTAAAAAGGAGTCACATCCAGAACTTTTACTCTAGAAGAAATTGTCCTAATTGGCAGCGACATTGGAGAGTTTCATCTAAAAGAGCTGGCTGAAAGTCGAATCCATGAGAACAAGGATTGAAACAAAGATAAGCTATTGTTGAATGAGCGACCTTGCTAAGAGCAGCAAGTTGCGCTTTCGCTCCATTATTCTTCGCACTGAGTAGGGAAGCCATTGGCTACCATAAGGGATGTATTCAGCCACTGTAAACCCTTTTGAAACAAGCCCGTGCTTTAGCTCATCTCGAATACCCTTTAACATCTGGAATTCAAACTTGGTATTCTTGCTCATACTGATCGCCTCCTCAATTAGAGCTGAGTTATGAGTCGCAATCGCGAAATAATTGTTGCTCTCAAAGAGCATCTTCATCAGCTTCGAATAATTGGCATTGACTTCTTCATTTGTAGCAAAGATGTGCTCCTCTGATTCGTGGTATGCGCCCTTGACAAGCCTTACCTTACCGCCGCATTCAATAATGTGTAAAAGGTCGCTTGCGCTCCGGCGCAGATACGACTGCACTGCTATGCCTATCTTGTCGTATTGCTTGTACAAATCTAGGTAGATGGCAATGGTGTCTTCTGTAGACTTGACTGACTCCATGTCTAGCCATATGAACTGTCCAAGCTCTCTAGCTCTTGCAGCAAGTCTGCTGAAATTCTGCAAACACATTTTATAGTCAATTGTAAGGCCAAGCTGCGTAGGTTTGACAGACACACACCCATGCACCTTTCTTGCATGCATCAAGTCCATTAGCAACAGGTATTCGTTAACTGTCATGTCAACCAGTTTGGCATCTGTGGTATCCTCACCAAGAAAGTTTAGAATTGCAGACATTCCGTGACTGTTTGTGTCAAGCGCTGCATCTATTGCCTCGTCAGTATTATAGCCTGCAACCCACCTTTTTGCCACCCTGAATAACAATCGCTCCATTAAACTGGCATCGTAATTGTGGGAATAGGAGGGGGCAGGCGTAGTCAGCATGATATATAATTGTCATCTCTATGATATAATCTTAGACATTAGACGAATGGCTTTCCTTAAACCGTGTAAAATACATTTATCCTGTAGCTTCTGTCTCTCTCCTGCCTGGACATAATCTTTTATTGAGTCTGTCTTAACGATGCTGCAATAATGATAGGCGATATTCTAAAGGAGGCATGCCAGCAAGTCTATGAGAAAACAAAGGGTCTTGCTGGGACTACTGTGGCTAGCAGGCAGATGGGAAGAGGTGCAGGAGGCGACATATCGCGCAGAATCGACTTGATAGCTGAAAAGACGGTGATAGATCTCATCAGAAAGCGAGGGATTGAAGCCACAATAATTGGCGAAGAGTGTGGTAGGATCGAGGGCAAACAGGGTTATGTCATTATAGATGCAATTGATGGAACAACAAACGCCATCTGTGGGATACCTTTCTTCTGCTGCTCGGTCGCATATGCAACCGATTTCTACCTGAGCGCAGTGGTTGACGCCGCCATAATTGATCTTGCAAGGGGTGACCTCTATTATGCTTCAAAGAATGAAGGGGCATTTTTAAACGGCAAGAAGATATTCGTTAAGCGAGAATCCACTTCAGATTCTATAATTGGGATAAATATGTCTGGAATCAAACCTGCGGTGGTTGAGCGCCTTGCTCCAATTATTGCAGAAGCTACCCACATACGACAGTTTGGCGCAAATGCGCTGGAAATGTGCTTTGTTGCACGAGGGTTCTTGGACGCCTATATTGATCTACGAGGCAAAATCCGGCCGACAGATGTCGCTGCTGGCTACCTGATAGCAAAAGAGGCTGGAGCGGCAATATATTCAGACGACGGCTCGATCCTTGAATCTAACCTAGATGTCAAGACGAGATTTTCGTATGCTGCAGTAGCAAATGACAAAATACGTGAGCAGCTGGTAACTTTATTTGCAGAATAAGATATGGAGAAATATGTATATATACATCATTTTGCAGTGCTTGACAAAAAAATCATAGCTGCTTTATAATACGGCTTCCGCCGGCTGGTGCCTCATACCCATTATCATACGCTGGTTCTTCCTCAATGTTACTTCTGATACACCTGCTGCCACTGCTATAATCGCCTGGCTCTTTGGCTCGCTACTGCCAACGCAAGCAAGATACAATACTGACGCAGCAAGCCCCATCGGATCCTTACCTGCTGCCTGCCCGCTTTTTATGACATCATGTATCATGTCCATTGCTTGACGCTTTGTGCGCTCGCTGATGTTTGCCTTGTTCGCTACTTTTGAAACGCACTTGATTGGGTCAAGCATCGGAACCTTGAGGTCAAGCTCACGCAAAAGTATCCTGTACGCTCTTGCCAAGTCCTTTTCTTTTGTGTTTGTAGCTTTGATAATGTCGTCAAGGGTGCCTGAAATGCCCATCTCCCTCTGCACAATATAGATGGCTGCGCCTAGTATCGCACGCATTGTCCTGCCGCGCACAAGCCCACGCTCTTGCGCTCGCCGGTAGATATAAGCAGTCTTTTCTACTATTGCATCTGATAACTGGATTACACTCCGCAGCCTATCCAGCTCAACGAATGCACGCCGGAGGCTTCGCTCATCCTGTCCCTTTACCCTAAAATCCCATGCCCGAAGCCTGTCAAAGGTTGAACGCATGGCTGCATTGAGCCCACTTCCTGCGCTCTTGTCTGGCCTGCCAATAATGGTTGAGAGGCCCATGTCAGAGCGTGCCAAGGTAGTAGGGTTTGTCCTCAATTTGCTACTTGGCTCACTGGCAAGAATGCTCCAGCCTTCATGCTCGTCACCTACTCTCTCATGTATGACAAAGCCGCATTTCGTGCAGATTAGCTCACCTGACTCAACATCAATTATCTTCTGACCATCGCCGCAGTTGGGGCATATTATTACATTGTCAGCAGGCTTCATCATACAATGTAAGCTGGTGAACTATATCAGTTATAACATAAGCAGAGAAATGTTTCAGAAGTTGTCAGGCTAAATGCTAAAAAGATAACAATTGCCAACTACCTTTATAGACTGAATTTATATGGGCTATAAGGTGATTTGTGAGCGTCATAATCTAAAGCAATTCTGCAGCACAATGAGCGAGGCCAAAGCAGTTCAAGTTCAGCATAGACGCCAAGGGGGATGCCTAGAAGCTGAAATAAAGAAGCCAAGAAGGTAGTAAAAACCTAATTGATTTCAAAGATTTTAGATTATATATAATTGGCACCATACACAATCACTAGTGATTCCCTAGCACTTTCTCTGGCATCTATTGCAATCACATTAATTTTATCCGTCATAAAATCATGAATATGTATTTTAGTTTTAGAAGTAAGTTCGATAGCTATTAAATTGAATCAACTACATGAACGGGTTACAATGGATATGAGATCTCCATCCTCGGAAATATTTGAAAAGGAGCATACAGACAATAAGGAATATTTAAAAAATGAATTAAAATCCCTTGGAGTTGAGCCCAAAAGAAAGAATCAACTATATGACAAAGAAGAACTTCAAAACCTTTCAGATAACATTAAACAGGCAATGTTTCAGGATTATAAAATAGCATATAGTGAAAAAGGCGATGTGCACGAAGAAGAAGCGAAATCGACTGTTACTGTTGGATGATTATAAAATCTATTGGTCATCTCGCATTCGCCCTATTTTCATGTCAAAGAATTAAATGATTTTTGGTCCCATTTCGTCAACGTGTAGTGGTAGTTTCCATCTCTAGATTCTTGCAAAATATGTCCAGTTATAATTACTACCTCTCTGTACCTTCTTTGCTTAAGTCCTCGCTTCCTAATGGGTCTAGTAATTCTAGAAATATTAAGGTACAATTTCTGGTATATCATGGATAATAATGAGCAATACGCTTTGAAGATTTTTTTCAGTATGCATCTCTATCATGATCTAATGCTAGCCAGTAGTATTCTTAACATTCATCTCATAAACTGCCATTATCATTCTCCTTTTATCAGGCTCTTGGTCTAGCACAAATTTGTAAAATAGCTCATTAATTACTGTGGATTCATTGTCTAAATTAAGACATTCTACGAGTGTCGTGAGCTTAATTTCTGCTTCTTTTGTTAATTCTATCCGTGCCATTTCTAGTATCTCTACCCTCCATCTTATCTCCTTCCTCGTTTAGATTCTTATCTTGCTCTTTATTCTTATTATTATGGGAGCCTGATAAATTACACCTTCTGTGCAATAATCATGGAATGCAAATGAGTTGTTCTGATTTGTATCTACAAAATGACTACTAATACCGTATGAATGCAAGAATGCGAAACAAGCCTAGATTACATATTGGCAGGAGGTAAGAAAGCAAGCAACCACAGATGAGAAAAGGCCGCAACCAAAACAACTAGACGAGTAATTAGAAGTAAAGTGAAGCAAAGTCAAACCCAAAGGAAAAAGTAGGACACAGAAAGCTAAGCGAGGAGGAGTTGTTGACGGACACGGCCGCCCGAAAGAAGCCAGACAGCTTATGTAAAAGCATAACTATTGCATATGTAATATTTTGCCTTTGGAAAAAA
>JAICHI010000020.1 GCA_025922735.1 Nitrososphaeraceae archaeon
AAGAAGAAGAAGAAAAAAGAAGAATAGGAAACACAAGAAAAGCATCGTTAGGCATCAGGAATAATACCCTCGATGAAGGCGTAATTGCCTTTGGCTTGTGGCTAAATGCTGAAGATAAAAAATCTCCCGCGATCCCGATTGTGATGAAAGAATTCGCCGAGGGTAGAAGGGTAGTATTACAAGACAATACTTTACGAAGAGAGGTGATTGTAAATATTGTAGAGGGAATTCCGTTTTGCAATGGATGCAGATCAAATGATTGTGCACATGTTGGCTTTGTAATATGCACCGAACAACTGACAAACAGGTCAAGAATCGAATAAGGCGATATCGTTATTTTTCAGGCCTATCAGCTTCTTCTACTTCTTCCTCCCTCATTGTATCCGCGGCACTCTTACCTTCTCTATCGTGACTAAGCATGTTACTCGCTTTCCATCCAAGCATGATAACATACGGTGAAAGAAAAGTAGTGATTATAGTTATTGCTCCTATTGAGAGCAATACAGACGACGGCTGCTTTTTGATTTTGGCTTAATTGAAATTGTGTCAGAACCTAATTTTCTAATGACAGATGCCAAGCCTGGATATTGTGCCAGCCCATAATACTTCATAAGGTTCATAATCTGTCTATCTTCATGATCAAAGTTAATAATATCGCCAAACTTACCGTCTGCCACAATGAATAATTGGGTTCTCTATTCTTAAATTTTTTGTTCACCAGCTACTAATTAATGCGAAATACATTATCCTCCAATATATGGTGTAGCTGATGTTTCCATCATCGGTATTGATCCTGAAGGTTTGTGCTACTTCCTGAGTTCATCCATCAATGAATGGGGGATTCCTGTCACTCGGCTGGTGTGTAGTGTAAGATCAATAGCGACATGTACGATGGAAGAGCAAAAAAATCACTCTCGTTGCAAGGAGCAGTGCAAAACGCTATTATTACATGCTGAAAAAAATATGGACATGGTTGTTGAGGCTTTTGAGCTTATTGTCCGGGATTTTGCAATTATTATGATACTAGCAACTGTCATGGCGCTAATTTCTCACAGGCTAAAGCAACCCATGGTTATTGCCTATATCATCGCCGGCATGATAATAGGCCCATATACGCCACCTTTCAGTCTTATTTCGCAAACTGATACTTTAGAAGTTTTCGCAGAAATTGGCGTTATCCTGCTCCTGTTTGTAGTAGGAATGGAGTTCCCAATTGCAAAGTTAAAACAAGTTGGCGGAAAAGCCTCCATCATTGCCGCGGCAGAAGCAGGAGGCACATTTCTCGCAGGGTTTGGAGCCGGCCAGTTGTTAGGATTTTCATTCTATGACAGCCTGTTTGTTGCCCTAGCAATATCAGTGACAAGCACGGTGATTGTAATGCGCGTACTAGAAGAGATGAAATTGATAAAGGATCAATCATCTACCTTAATTCTAGGCGTTGCAATAATCGAAGATATCATTATCATCTCAATGCTGGCAGTACTGCAATCTGTTGCTTCAACTGGAACCTTATCTTTTATCGAGATTGGAATCTCTGTGGGCTTGGTCTTGGCGTTCATAGGCGGCACCATATTCCTGGGCGCGAGAACTGTTCCAAAGTTCATTGACCTTATAGGAAGAATGAACAATTATGATGTCCTTGTAATTGCATTGCTGGGCGTTGCATTTGGCATGGCCTTTATAGCCTTTGAGCTCGGAATATCGGTCGCGGCAGGGGCATTCTTTGCAGGTGTTTTGGTAGCAGAGTCAAAGATGCACTCTGTTTCTGTTGTGCTAGCTACTCCGATCAGAGACATGTTTGCTGCGCTGTTCTTCATATCTATCGGTGCACTGATGGACATTACCCTGCTTCCGACGTTCATAGTGCCCGCGCTGATTCTTGTGGCAGTATCGTATGCAGGAAAATTCTTCACTGTATGGAGTTCAGCAAGGGCTCAAGGATTTGACAGGATAACTTCAGCCAGAGCTGGCTTTGGGTTGTCCTCTTCCGGCGGCGAGCTTGCTTTAGTGACTGCTCAAGCAGGTGCTGCTACAGGGGTAACAAGTGCATTTCTACTCCCGATGATTGGCGCAATGACAATCATTACTACGTTCATGTCTCCCTATGTAATAAAATTTGGATTCAAGTTTGCAGAGAGATGGAAAAATAAAGGAGGAGAAGATACAGCTACAGCATCAACAGACACAACAGCTACTGAACAATAATTAGAACTATTATATCATATGACGATTAAAAACTAGCGTGTCGCAATGTCATTCTATTCTCGATCCGACGGGATTCGGATAAAAATTCATTTGAATCCCATGAGCAGAATTTTGTCCTTGGAGAAAAGCCCTGTCAATTGTTTTTATGGCCATTCCTTTTTCCAGCTGTGATTCCATAACACTACCTTCAGCTTCAAACATTGTGAGATTCGAATGAAAATTACTGCGGGCCCGTCGGGCCGTGAAGTGATATCGCTTCAAAAAGTGGATTCTTCTTTGCTAGTCTTAGTTGATGTAAGAGAAGCTAAAAAGGTTTCTGCAAGACGGCACAATAGTGAATTAGGTCTCTGCTTGTAATCGGGTTTTATTGATTTGCACTATATAGGTTTTCATCAATCGTTAACTCATTGCTAACTTAATGCACACAGCCATCTCGTTTGTCGTAGAGGCTAACAATTTAAAACTAGATGGATTCAAGAGGATTTGATTCCTGCATGTAAAGGGGTCAACTCTGCAAGCGTTATACTTTATGATATGAGGTTTCAAATCTTTTTCGTGACTCGCGCACCGATAATTCCAGCAACGACTCCAAACACCGGTGGGATTAGACCTCCACCGACAAGAAACATCATTATTGAGAGTACTATGAGCACTAAGCCTCCATTTTTACTCCGAATGCGAGTAGCAGCCCAGATTGTGACAGCAAGCCCTGAGAAGACTGTCACTATTCCGGATACTCTGAAGTTGGGAATAAGTGTCATCGCAGGCTCCCCACTCAGTAATGTCAGGGAAGGCCAAGCTTCGATGATGATTCCGCTTGGAGCTATATCGCCTTGAAGTATTTCACCTGGTCCATGGGATGCGCCAGCGACTCCTGCAAAAATGCCAAGAATAGTGGCCACAGTAATCGTGATACTTCCTCTGAATCTATGCCGTGCAATAATGGTCACAAGCGCAGTCAGCGCAGTGATAGAGCCCAACTGGACAACTATAAGATTCCAATCATCCAAGTTCGCTCATCCAGCCTCTGTTTTAGATTGTTGCGGTCTCTACAGAGCTTTGAGCCCGGGCAATACCGATTGCCGAAGCCTCAATGTCGTTCCAGTCACGGAAATCGCCTTCTGGCAGCAGTGCGCGGCCGGCGGGCATCTTTCTGATCATCAGACGTTGGAAAGGCATTATTTCTTTTCCCGAATAGATGACAATGTGCATTCTACTATTGGGCATATTAATGCAGAAGAATTTATTATCGAACATATAAAGATCAGTCAAAAAATATTCCTTTAGGCATTGCGATGAATCCTTATATTCCCAGAAAAGTTATTATCTACGCTAATCAATCTGAGAGCGTGATTATTACTTCGTTGATAAAGTCAAAATAGACATCCATTTGTTCCTTATATTTTCATCTTGAAGAGCATTATCTTCCAATCCTGCCTTGATTCGTCGTGCTACAACTTCTTTCTCTTTAGTTAGATCCGCAACTATGGATACAAATGCGAATCTGGTAAGGGCCAGCGTCCTAATTGGCGGAAGTATTGTTGGCAAGGCGTTTACTCAAGCGGTCATTGAGGCTATTTCTAGAGTGAGTGAACGACCGATCATCTTCGCCCTGTCGAATCCAGCAGAACGCGCAGAGTGCAAGCCTGAGGAGGCTTATAGATGGTCCCAAGGCAAGGGGATCTATGCAGCCGGCGTGCAATTTCCTCCCGTGCATTATGATGGTGACAATCTGAGCTTCAACTGTAGATATGGTCGAGATTAACCCGCTTCTGCCTTCTATGGCGTGTCAAATACTATTACTAGTAGATATTCTCATGTTAGAAAAGCAATATTTCCATCAAGTTGCCATTAGCCAAATCACTCTACGACAAGATTGAAAGTTCAGCTGAGTTTCAGTGTTTATTAAGACCCTCCATCTCTACTTGCGTATGCCCTCTACAAACACCAGATTATCTGACGCAGGTCCGAAGGCCGAGACGTTAAGGCAGGCGTTGGTCCGCTTGGCCATCAGGACCACCATAGTGATAATACTGACATGGGCAGTCCTTTACCTGTTTGAATCAGTGCTTGATCAACACTTGGGAATAACGGATCTGCACATCCATATAAGCGGAAGTGTTGCCACGATTGCAATTTCATTTGTGCTTATCACCACGATTAGACGTCTAATTCACAAGAGCATACCAATGATTAGCCAGCATCTGATGGCAGTCATCTCATCCTTCGTTGTCATACTTATCTCGCTCATAGCCATCATAGTGCTGATGTACCTGTGGAATTTTGATCCACAGACTATACTTGTTGGAGGCGGGGTGGTTGCAATAGTAGTAGGCATCGCCCTGTCTACAATAGTTGGCAACATATTGTCTGGCGGGCTGATGCTAACCACCTTTCCATCTAAGATTGGCGACGCAGTTTTCATTGTAAATGACAACATTCGTGGAGTAATCGAAGAAGTAAATCTTCTGTATACCAAGGTGATTACAGATGCAGGGACGGAATATTTTGTTCCAAACACTGCCGTAGTGCAGGGAACTGTGAGATTGATAAAGGAAGCAGTGGCGATTAAAGATCAGCTGCCATTCAGTGAAGGCGATCACATCGAGCTTGCCAGTTCAAGCATCAATAGATACGTGGGTACGGTCAGTAAAATTACTCCAAGGTTCAGTTCGCTGATAACTGACGATGACAGCAAGGAAGTGATGCTGCCCAATTCATCTATAATCTCAGGTCAATTCGTCATTATAAAGGACAGAGTCAAAATCAAGTAGATCAATGAAAGGCGGCGCCAGTTAGGGTGCGCCAATTTGTGGAATAACAAGCCAAGAATCTTCAGTGATTGGACGATTTGAATTTGGTTAAGAATCAAAAACATAATCTATAAGAGAAAATTGTATGTTATACAATTTCGTACACATTGTCGTTGGTATGTCATTTGTGCTTGCGACCGTTGCATTACTGGTCTATTCAAAGCTTGCATATCTATGTACTATCTCGGTAGAATCCTTCTAACAGAACTGATAAAGGAGCGGGCCCGTCGGGATTTAAATAAAAATTCATTTGAACAAGGGCAAGAACCTGATGTTTATTATTGGAAGTACGGCATTTCAGAGGGGTCCATGAGAAGAATTTTCGAAAAATAGGCTCTCCAATTATTATAAAAACTAGTAGGCTCGTCTACATAGAGTAGATATTTGGCAACTATTCGTTATACATATCATGTATTAGAGAATAAAGCGCTAGTGTCGTATGACTACATTTACGGTGCTATTTATACAGAATAAATATCCTCATATTCATAACTTTATATTATATTGCATTTCTGGGTAGGTTCGTTTTGTGGCATTCTCGATAGTAGCAGTAACAAACCTGCATTTCCAAGAAGAGCTATTGCTGCAACTGATGTTATAGCATTAGTTGAAGACGTAGGCAACCAAATACCGGATAAATCATGGATGCTTTATTTGCTTGAATTATTCAATAAGCAGCAGAATATTGCAATTGAACTAAACCTTATCTGCCAGTTCGATAGCCAGAATTACTTTGAAGCTATATTTAACGGTGTAAATAGATACAGATTCAAAGAAGTATTACCCATACTTGGCCACTCGTACCTCCGTCAAATAATCATGAATTCACAAAAAGAATGCATTAGTTACCTTCTACAGGATAGAAATACAAAGCAAATAGAAAGGTTTGATCTACGTTTGAACATCGGAAGGGAATTATCATTTGCTTTTGAAGCATCAAACCAATTTACTGGAATAGAATGGTGGAATAAAATCGGTAACTTTCCATACCAAATAAGATATGATGTGCAAATATCACAGCTTATGTATGGTCTGTCAGATAATAGTAATAATCCTTCAGACTCTGAATACATGGTCTATCTACCATATAACACATTAATGCCAAATAGCGAAGGATCAAGTTTACGGTATCCAATTTCATTCCATAATCCCAGAATCGAATCTGGTTGTATCTGTTATAATGTTAAGCCAGGTATTTGCGAAAGCGGCATGAAATATATTTCCTTTGCAAAGAATAATAATAATAATTGAACTTGAGCTATTGCATATTAAGTAGCTCTTCAATAGTATATAGAGGAGAATGTCATGCTAGGTTGCAGCGGCTCTCTATTTGGCCTGTCTTCTTCTGATCCATTGAAAGATACTTTTTTGCTTTATAAGAAAGTCACAGAACAGTATGGAAACCCAGAGATTCTGAGGATAATTAGATCATTAATACCGCAAGATATTGTTTTGCAAACAACAACAACAAAGGATGATGGCTGGAATATTGTACCTTTATTGATATGGTTCAAAAATGACTTTATGAAATGGACTCCAAAAGATCCTGTCTGTGAAATGTGCATGGATAGAAGTGATGATCAAAGTAATGTTATCGAGGGCTGTAGTAATGATAGGTCGGTATCAGCAGCGGCACCAATAATGTCAGTTAAAAAAATAATAATAGGAAACTCATGGAAGATGCGCAAATTAGAACTCTTTATCTGTAACAGCTGTAACTATGAATATGCTTTTCCTAGATATGGCGAAATCCTAAAGATCGCAGAAACCAAAACCGGAAGATGCAGCGAATGGTCCATGCTTTTTGGAGCTATGTTAAGTAGTTTAGGAATAAAAACAAGAATTGTACACGACTTCCTTGACCATTGCTGGAATGAGGCTATGCTTTCTTATCCAGAAGGTGAACAATGGGTACATGTAGATTCTACTTTAGATTATCCGATCTCACTAAACCACCCTTATCATTATGAAGAAAATTGGGCAAAAGATTATGAATATGTGCTGGCTTTTACTGCAGATAGGGTAGAAGACGTCACTCAAACATACACGCTAAAATGGGAATCTATACAGCAACGAAGATTGAATAAAAAGAAGGCAATAGATTTTCCAAAGGTTTATTCATAGATATAATATGGACATATAGTCTCGAATTATCTATTAATTGTCATTCAGTGACCGAACACCCGAGCTGCCCACAAACGGAATAGATGCAGACTTGCACCGTCCCTATATACACACAACCATCTCTTGGCCTACTATCTGAGCGACTGTATCCTCTAGTCTCTCCTCGTAATCTTCTTCCCTTAATGTCTACATAGGCAGTACCGTTTAACGTCAAGACATATCAGCATGTATATAACGTAGAACAAAGTCATCAATCAGTCTTATAATTGACTGTGCAAAGAAATGCTAGCAGGAAGTAGAGAAAAAGAGGGAGTTTGTTTCGTTATGCAAAAGATGGTAAGAATAAGAAAAAAGCAAGAAATAACTAAGAGACAAAAGGTCATCATCAGACGACCGCAATGGCAACAACAATCTTTAATAAGCCATCGGGCGAGCCAGGAACAACATGATCCACTATGGTATCAAACACCTGATATGGGGCTTGAGGGATTAGTTGCAACAATAAGATCCGTGGAAAAATTGCAGGCAGCATTAGTAAATGAACTAATGAAAAAAAGACGAGAAGAATCTGAACTGGGGCACGATTGAAGGGAAATGAAAATTGTGAATATCTGTAGTAGCAGGGGGCTCGATTGTTCGATCCTTTAGATTCCTTAGTATTTCTTATATTTTTAGAGAATTTCTTTTATAGCAAGAGAAAGACGAATATAACAACAACAGTTCTAAGATTCAGATTTAATATCTACATCCGACAAGAGTTGGCAGGATGCTCTTGAAAAGAAACTAGAACGTGCAAGCAAGACTATCCGAAATATTAAGGGAGTAGACGTCACTAGCTGGAAGGCACAAGTTGATAATGGACAGATAGTTGAATATAGGGCAGTAATGAAGATAGCTTTTGAAGTGAAAGAATAACACAATAGTGCTAGTGTGCGCTTTTTCTTTATTATCTTAGCGTCACATGCAGGTGACATATAGATTTTATTCAAATTTGATTCCCTTAAATAAGAAAGAACGTCAACTATGGAGACGGCTTGTAAAGCAATTTTTGCCTGTATCGCCGCCTGCTTTCATTGCCAATAGTAACACAAAAATGTGATGATTTTATCCCCAGATACTAGAATATGGCAGAAGTCAGAACTAATGGCGTTGAGTTTTGCTACCACCTTGATTAGAGACCATGACAAATCAAACATCAAACTCTTTGCAACAAGAAGATTCGAATCTATTTTTCATGAAAGCAGACAAGTTTCTTGAAAATACAACAGAATATGTTCATCTTGGCATAAACCCTGGCGACTATTACAAGGCTATATGGACGAGAGATGCAGCATTTATACTTAAGGATCAGTTTCTTACTGGAGATACCTATAACGTTCTAAGGTCGTTGTATTTTATCTGGACACATCAAATCGATCTGAATGATGAAAAAGTAATCTATGGAAGAGGGTCGCCTGAATTAAGATTCAGTATCAGTACTGCAGATAGAGAAACAAAAGAAAGATTTAGGGGCGCTCTTCCCTCAACCATATATCATAGACATGGTTTCTCTGAAGTTTATGCACGGAATCCTGATATAGATTCCACTGCCTTGATGATATCTACTACTTCTTGGATTTTGGATGTATATCTCAAAGCAGGGCTTTACTCTTACTATGAAAACTTGCAAGAGTGGGCCTCTATATCATCCTCTCTCGATCCATCATTTCTTCCAGAGTCCGCAGCAAATCCACTGTCGTCTGCAGATTATTACAAGAAACAAAAATCATCACTTGTTACTGCACCATACAATCCTCCATTAGAGATCATACCAAGGCCTATAGAATTGATAGAATTTCTTGTACCCCGGATGCTTTCTGCACTTGATTATCTTAGAAGCCGGGATATAGATAATGATGGGCTGCTTGAACAAGGATATAATGAAGATTGGATGGATACTGCACTCCGTGCAGGCAAGATAGTCTACAGTCAGGCATCTTGGATATTGGCTGTTAGTAACCTTTCATCATTGCTTTATGAAATTGATCATAAGCCTATGGCAAGGAAGCTGATGGCAATGGCAGAGAAAACAGTGAATGCTGTAGAGGAAAAGCTCTGGTCGGAAGAGGACGGTGCATATATTGATCTTTACAATGGAGCAAATGACACACTAAGTAGTTACAATCAATATAACAAAGGAAAAAGGATGTTGACTCAGGACACCTCGCTTTATCTTGTTTCAATAACTGAAAATACATTTAATGACATTCTAGGCATGCGCTTTAACCGCGATAATGATGGTGGTATCGATAATCTAGCAGCAGCAAATAAAAGGAAAAAACAGAGTAGTCAGCTTGAAGCTCCGAAGAAGTTCCTAGAACAAAGGGCCTCAAGCACTTTAGCAGCCCTCAAGGATCGAGTATGGCTGGATAGCAGATGGCCGTTAGTTACAGAAAAGGAATGGGAAAGAACCGGTCCTTGGCATTTGGATTCAAACCAATATCATAACCACACATTCTGGCCTTGGATAACTGGCATTGAGATGCTTGCAAGAAGCAGGTTTAAGAGATACAGAGAGTGTAATGAGCTCCTTTCCATACTTACCCAAGGAAACCATCCACAAACACTTGCTTTTTATGAATGGATAAATCCTAAGACAGGGGGAGGGCATGGAGCCTTTCCATTTAGGACTGGCATTTCCACAATAAGGGTGGCATTAACTGATGTTATGCTTTCTAGACTTTAACAAAAAAGGCCTATGCTTTTATTTTTCAGGATTTGAATGACGATCCTCGCAGCTTTAAACATTGTGAGGTTCGAATGAAAATTAATGCGGACCCGTCGGGATTGGATTCCTGCATGTAATGTGTTTTCCTTTAACATTGGAGAGGCACACCTTTTCGCCATATACTTCTACTGCCATCATTTGTGAGGCTTGAATGTCTTTTGTCTCAGCAAATTTAACAAAATCTTCTCCCATTAATTTTGCCTCTTGTGATCTATGCTAAATTTTTACAATTATCCCTTTTTAGTGTTAACTTTTTTGTACATAGTTTAAATAAAAATTTGGTTATATGTTATATGCCTGCAAAATGATGGCCCGGGTTTCTGTTCCGTTCACCGAAGGTCATTATTAGGGTGGAGGGGAAAGGCCAAACACGGAACTGGCTGATAATAGCCCCTCTGCCTGCAGGAAAATCCATGGCAAATATTAATAGTATTATAAGGAAGGTATATGAAAGGGTTAAGGTATGACCTATGCCACAATTCAATCTCTGTCTATTAACACCGCAGATTTTACATTTGAAGTTCCACGATGAACTCGAATTAGTCACTACAATTTTGCAATAGCAAAACGAAGTAACAGATTGGGTTACTTGGACTATTAGTTATATTATCTCTATGCCGGCAACCTCCTACCGTATTTTTCGTGCTGACTCTGTTCTATCAGAGGAGTGGATTGATGATAAATAAAATGCATGACCATCAACCTATTGAGATGTCTTCTACTGCAGGAACGACACTTCAAAACACAAAATGGCAAAACTGTATAGATGCCTGTATGTATTGTGCTGAATGCTGGAAAAGGCAGCATCATAGTCCATCATTTCCATAAGAGTGCTTCTATCAAGATATGAAGGCAGAGTTGGTTCGAAGATATCTTGAAGCTAAGAGTGATATCAGGAAAGAGGATTTAGAGGTATAGAATGACAGAGAACAAGAATAATGATAACAACAGTAACAGTCTCAAAACTAAATGGGGAAATAGGTTTATTATCGCAGCGATAATCCAGGGAGGAATAATTACAGGAATGGCCTTAGGCACTGTGGCATTTCAGCTATTAACTACAGATGTAGATATAATTCAATTCCTTTCCTTATCCTTTGAAGGACCTGCAAAATGGTTCTTTATTGGGATCATTCTATATTTGATACTAATTGTTGCTATAGCAACAACTGCTGTATTTTATAACCATTTGGAAATCAATCTGAAAAGAAAGTTCTCCAAGGTATCAAATATTCTTGCTTGGATTCACTTGTTTGGTATGAATATCGGAGGCGCTGGTACTACCTTACTTATGATATTTGCAGGCCTAGCTGGTTCTGGAGTCCTCTCATTTTTTGTCGAAGGAAAACTAGGGAATCAAGATGTAGCAATATTGACTTCCTTTATACCTTCTATAGCAATTTTTATTGTTATGTTAAGTATAGGTGTAATATGTGGCGGTATTGCTTATATAATGGCTTATAGATCGAAAGCATAACATTGTTGCTGACAAGATTATCAAGGTGTATTCTCATGACGTGCTGACTGAATTCTAAAAAATTTAATACTGCCGTTAGATAAGATCTAGATGTCATGATGAGAAGGCGGAAAAACCACCTTGTTGCACATGAAAAAGCTAAAATAAGGTTTTGCTCCTTTTTTTTGCTGTCAAGATTTCAATGAGCATTCTTAACCAAAGGAAGGTTTTAGCTGATTCCGATATGTAATCGCAAACCAGTTTATTGTGCGGGATGACGACAATATGGCTCTAACTACTAACCATCTTTACTATGTAAATTAGAGCGTTTATTTCCTGCTGCACTTCTTAACAAGCAATCTGTATCATGATCAAATTGGCTACCAATGTTACCCTGCCCTCTGGTCCATATCCGCTCTGCGTGAAGTGTAATGTAGGCACGATGTTGCCAAAATATAGTCATGATATAGGTATTTTCTGGCATTGTAGCAAATGTGACAACCAGATATAATCTAGCCCTATCCTGCTTGATAGACACAACTAATCCTTTTATTGAATGTGATGAAATGAAGAGAGTAAGTATGCCATCGAGCGAAATTCTGTATTGTAAAATATGTGGAAGGCGATTTGAAACTATTGAATCCCTTCAAGAACATCTGATGGCAGAAAAAGAAGACCAGGAACTCCGAAACAAAGGTTTCGATGATGGCTAAGAAGATATTTTGTTTTAGATGTTGTAAGATTTTTGAAGATACAAATGGCTATTATCGGCCCGAACATAGTTGTTCCATATTATGGAAGGATTTTC
>JAICHI010000021.1 GCA_025922735.1 Nitrososphaeraceae archaeon
ACACGACTCTATTCTTTTTAACATAAGAAGAAATTAGAGTGCTTTTAAAGAAAATTGTATCAAGCTTATTTGCATTCTTCTTCTTCAATGGCGGCCTTTGTCAAGGCACTGTTTATGTCATATAGCATATATTCCCATATCTCCATCACCCGTTGTTAATGCCTTGTATTTGACAGGAGGGCGGATGATGGTGAGCATCTTTTGGTTGTTTCTGGAAACTTTTTGCGTTAAACCTATAGTCTTTTGATATAGCTCAACTCACAACACAACAACCCTTCACAAACAGAGGCGAGAAATCATTAAATAATTTTCCATAATACCACCATCAACAATAGTGACTTTAAAGAGAAAAATTACTACAATTGGCCATCACCCATCAATCATAAGGGATCTGTTAAGCGGCAAGAGCAGATCTGAAATACGTATGAAGATACATCAACTAGATGAAAGAGCACGAAAAAATGCCGAGAATTTGGAGGTACGATCTTTTATAAAGAAGAGACTGAAGCAGGTTTCGTATAATTCTTACCGTGTAGATCCAAACGGAAGAATGAGACTCAACAAACTATGTTGTATTGAAGATTGGGAGAACTACGAAGTAAAAGAGATGATTCCAAAGCTACAAGATATTGCATATTATGATAAATGCCAAGGCATACTTGCAAGAAAACCGGGGCAGATCCACAGAAAAGATTGGGAGTGGACACTAGGGATAATTGCTATGAAGAGATTTGGCAAACTGAATAATAATAAAAATAATACGGCGCTAGGAATTGGAGCCGGAAAAGAGCTAATTCTATTTTATCTAGCAAACCATCTTGGCCACCTCTATGCTACTGACCTATATAGCACAAAGGAGTGGGAAAGTTTTGCACCTGCTGATTTTCCAGATAATCCAAGCAAATATTCGCCGTTTCCATATAATCAAAGTGCTTTGACAGCATTAAGAATGGATGGCACTCAGCTGGAATTTCCTTCCGATAGTTTTGATATTGTATTTTCCTTTTCCTCGATTGAGCACTTTGGCGGAGAAGACTATTCTGGTGCGCTTAAAAGTCTAAAAGAAATGGAAAGGGTGCTCAAGCCCGGAGGCATTGCCATAGTGACGACTGAATATATAATTAACAACAAGAACCCACCTGATCTCACTAATCAATTTTATAACGAGCGTACAATCTATTCACATCTAATTGACAAACTAGATGTAATGAAGCTTGTAGAACCATTAGATTTAACAATATCTCAAAAAACATTAGATAAAGGCATTATTGATGCATCTAATGCTGTGGACTGGGATACAAGCAGAATAGATGATGACTTTAAGCAAACTAACCCTTACGTAGTCATCAAGCTTGGTAACATGTTAGTAACATCAATAATGCTTGTTTTTCAAAAATGAACTGCACCAGCCATCTTTCAGATACATCACCTTGCTTATCTTTACGTTGTTTTGCTGTGATTGTCTATCGTATGCTGTCTGAGTTCTTCTCTAGATGCGAAGGAATTGTTACATATTTCACATGAAACGCTAGCAGATACACCAGGAGTTGATTCCTAAGACTCACTTTTGATAGAGACTTCCGTACCAGCTCCTCTATAAGAAGAATCACCATGTATCTCTTTTTCATTTGGCAACCATAGCGAACTTAATGCATGAGGAGATATAATCCCTGATGAGCGCCCCAGTATATCCATACCTTCATCTGTTACAATAGCGCAATAGTGGGGTTTGACAAAAATATTCACAGTTATAGCAGAAGTACCATTTATGATGATCAGAGTCTTTAAAGTGTTCTACTTCCACATAGCGTGCAGCAATCTTCGGTAGCTTTTTTTATTGGGTTGCTTCCTGTGGTATAATTCTGAGTACTTGAAACTCTCAGATTCTCTTGACACGGGGTTATATGAGACGACAAATCACAAAAGTAGCAAGGATGCTATCTACTTTTAGAGATACATCGAAATAATATGAGAGAATAGATCCAATGGCAGAATAGGAAGAATAATAGAGGTATATCACTCCGTACAAGAATAAGCAGTGACTAGCGATACATTAGGAAAAATTGCAGGATACCTTTCAATCTAGTAATAGTTTTAGTTGTACTTGACCAGAGATTGTGTTACTCGCATCAATAGCGAATAACAAGACAAATCGATAAATAATATAAGCAGTGCTTAGGTTTCGGGTTCTCTCCAATCCTGTACCCTACTCTTTACCTTTCAAATATAGAGAAGAGCTGCAGCCAGAGTTTTCAATAAAAATACCCAATTACTTATATAGACTCTACCAATCTTTGTTTGCTTTGCATGAGAATTAATTGGCTTCAAATTTACGAAAACTGCCATTTCTGTTAATGTTGCCTGTTCCATACGTTAAGTTGTTGTTGTTGTCTCATCATCATTACTGGTAATCTTATTATTATTACCATTGTATATTTCTAAGGCTCTTGCTATTTTCTTTCCGCCGTCGGTTTTTTTCAAAAGAAAGTTTAGTTCCTCGATCCCAAGTGAATGTTCTTCCCTTGAGCCATCTGCATTTTCGAATCGTAATATTAATTCGTTTTTCATAGGGCTTTTTTCCTTTAATTTCCTTATAATTGGCGAATAGTACTTGGCAGTAATTTCTAAAAATATAGTTACCAAGCTTGGATCGTATGCTATGATATTGCTGTTGCCTAGGCTTATAGAACTTTTATTTGCGTCTACTACCAGAGCATCTTTATCATCAACTCTGATTGAAGATAACTTGCTGTATAATGCTAATTGGGATGGTTCGTGATGTAGTATGAGCTCAATCTTATCAAGAACAGCTCTGCCAAGAAGTAGTATCTCTGGAATATCAGTAGCTTCAGCTATGTCTTTGATTCCCAATATGTCTTGTACTTTTCCTTGCTCGCTTGAAGTATAATCTATTCTTGGCAGTTTATTATACTCGAGATAATGTGTTCTAGGCTTTGCAGAAGTGCTGGCAGCATTTATAGTAGTAGCAGTACTATAATCGTGGTTTAGTTCTGATATTCTATATTTGATCTGTATCAGATTATCATCTGGTTTGGAGGGGTTATCTACAAGCACTACCAAAAGGTTCTCTTTGCCATCAGTGTTTGCCGAGTAAACATAGTAATCTTCAACATTTACAAACTTTGGTGCTCTCTGACTCTTCAACTCTTTGTCAAGTCCTGGCAAAAAATCAAGGGATTTTTTCAGCTTTTTGATTATTGGGGTCTTCAAGCCCACAGGTATCATTATATCCTTCAAACCAAAATCGGATACCTTTCTTCTTTGGTTCCAAAATTCAATTTCTGTGCTTCTGATTGAGAGAGAATAGGAGATAGATGAGGTGTTCTCAGATAAACTGGAATTATTTGAGGGTAATGTGTTTATCAGCAAAATATTGTAGTGTTTACTGTCCCCAAAGGTGTCATCAATAGATATCTTCAATCCCTTTTGAAGATTGGATGTCATAAGGTAAGGTAATTTTTCATAACCCTTTGAAATCAATTCATTCAAAGGTTCTAATGCACTACTCAAAGACCCTTCAATTCTTGAATAAATGTATCTCCGATAACTATCAGACTGTTTGAGAAACATTTCCCTAGAATGAACAAAGTTACTTCTCAGCGTACTACTTGCTATGACAAATGGATCAGCTTCGCTTGGAATGGAATATCGTTCTCTTAATGGCTCATTATATCTGAGACCAAAATTGCCAAAGATATCTCCGAGGGCGCCAATTAATTGATCTATCTTGGAGACTATTTCAGATTCCAAAGACTCTGCGTTAGCGAGTACCGACCTGAGATGTTCAAAGTCATTGTGCGCTTGGAAGATTATATCCGAAAGACTAGAAAAATCCTTGAGTTGAGATAAGAAATCTATGTTTTGCTCTAATGGAGTATAATCAGCGTAAAGATACCTTCCTCCTTTTCGAAAGTTATTGCCTTTGCCTTCTCCTGTTTTCATGTTATTGTTTTGCTATCAAGTAGGGATATCCATTTCAAGGATATAAATCAAATATTGAAATAAAGAATAAGCGACGACAGATCACTTGTCGATGAGAATTGATATATAATGCCTCAGCAATAAGCTCACCGTTTGATGAATAGTGATAACATCATGAGTTCAAATTCCACCTAAATCCTACTTTCTCCTATTTTATATCCCTACCAACTCTTCCCTGATCTCGAAAGCAACCTTTTTCCTGTAAATGATCTGATATCTTCTGAAAATCAACCCTTTCACTGGGTCATATCCTACCTCAATTATCTTCCTAAATGTTTCAAGATGCGAATTAGCGATTATCGTTCCAATGCCTAATTGTTTCTGTCTTATCTGGCGTGTTATCTTTCCAGGTAGATTGCAGACAAAAATCTTGCTGTGTGCACTTATGAGCACCCTGCCCGCATCATTCAGTAATACAGACCTTCTAGAAATTGTCTTTTCATTTTCTCTTTGTTCTACTATAGTGACCCTTACTATAGAGCCTGTCAGTACACTCAGAACTTGCTCTATGGTACCTGTTTCTGCCAGCAGAGTCTTTTGAGCCAGTCCAAGCTTGATCCCAGATCTTCTTTCAAGTTCAAAAATGTTTTGCAGCATGAAGCTTCCAAAGTCACCTTTTTTCAGAACTGCACCTGCCACAGTATGGTTGTTAGGAAATAAGTGTTATGAAAAGATTATCCTATACGCAAGCATAGAGAGGGCAAATGTTATTGTGCCAATACTGATGGCCTTGAGGCCATTCTCAAGCCTCCCGGCCCGAGCAGAGTTGCCATTTCTCTGCTTTAACAGTTTGTAGGGTCTAGACATCCTGATCTCTGCATAGCTGGCAAATCCTGTCAAGCCTGCCACCGTTAATGCGAGGAGGCTGATCGAATCTGTCTGTATGATATATCCCGCTAACAGTGGCAAAGATCCCCACGACACTGAGAACCAAAAGTCATTGTGAAATAGGCCGCCCCATATCTCATAGTTGTACGCAAACAAAAAGAACCCTTCGAGTACTGCAATGACTGCTAGGAGTGGAACAAAAAATACAATGTAATGGAGTCCGATTGCATAGGCAGCTGTAAGTGTTGCTATCATGATCGTAAACATCTGCGCTTTAGTAAAGTAGATACCCCACGGTTTGGTTTTTTTTGACCCAAGGCTGTCCGCCACGTGAGCGGAAATTCCTAGTGCAAGTGTATAAATCAACGCAATCGCACCGACCCTATCCCATGCTATCTCGCTAGCAAGCATTGAGCCAATAATGGCAAATGAAACACACATTCCAGTGTAGGGCAGAAACAGCAAGCCAACAAAGACGCGAAATCTCGTAGGGCCAAACTTGGGCACGAACCATTCATTTATGCGCGTCGGCTTCTCTGCACTCATGGCTTTTGAGCAGAGACCATAGCAGAGGTGCCGGCGGTGTAGCATCTGCAATTGACGTTCTGAAATTTATCATTCTTAAGTGCAGATATTGTCTGATTAACCCAGTCTGATTTTTTTATGACATCATCCAGCTGCCCAAAAACAACCTTCCATGGAATAACAAACCTTCCTGCTAGTCTGAGCAATTCAAAATATACATTCCATAGGTTGAGTATGAGCCCTCTAGGATAAGTAAAATCATGAAATACTACAATACCACCTGGCCTGAGCACTCTCCAGCATTCGTCAACTACCTTTTGGACGTCGACGTATTTGGCGAGATAGGAGGATACCATTGCATCAAAGGATTCATCCCTGTAGGGCAGGACTTCGGCTGTGCCCTGTGCTATGGGCGCCTTCAATTTACGCTTCAAGGTGAGGAGGTATTCAAAGGTGAGGTCAATTCCTGTCACGCTTTTGCCTCTCTCTGCTAACATTGACGATAGGATGCCGGTTCCGCAGGCAAGCTCCAGAATCTGGCTACGGTTGGTGACTGCCCTTATTATTTCATGTTTCCAGGCAATGTCCTGTCCAAACGTCGCGAGCCGCAAGATTAGGTCATAGCTATCGGAGTTGGCACGAGTAAAGAAGCGCATTGTCTGAGCATGACCCTCGTGAACTAGCATTATCAGTGCTATTACAGTCCCACTTACTTTTATGTATTGAAAAGTAAATCAATGCCTTTGAGCCAATAGAACTTTGCTTGTATTTTGTAAACTGGCAGCGGGAGGTGTCACTCGAGGAGCGAAATGGCCAGAAGGTCGTGGTGAAGAGAAACAAGCCCACAAAACAGTTTCACGAGTTTCTCATAATCTACGCTTACTCGCTTATTTCGCTGCTGCTTTTCCACCCGTCTACTCCACTTACATTTAGCGAAATTATTAGAAATGAAGGTTGCGAGATGAGAAAGAACTTAAGGAAGATCGGGATATCTACGCCAATGCTGCTTTCTATGTCTGATGCAGACCTAATAGAGGAATATATTGAGGGTGGAGACATCTACCGGGCACTTGCTTCTGGTGGCGACGTTGTGCTTGCATACGAGGCAGGGTGCATTACAGGCAAACTCCATCAGGCTGGCTATACCTTCGTAGACAACAAGGCACAAAACTACCTTGCTAGGGGGGAGTCTGTCATAAGAACTGACTTAGGCTTTATGAAAAAAACTAATTCACACTATTCAAAAAGCATGGACATAGGGTCGTTCCTTGCAAGTGTAATGGACTTGGACAGGTACGGTGAAATCGCCAAGTCGTTTCATGACGGCTACAGGTCAGAGGCAGACAGCAAGTTCTCATATCTCTCAATAGTCATCCGGAACGTTCTGTCAACTGGTTTTTCATCAAGCAGCAAGACAACACTCAGGAACATGCTGCTAGACTCCAGGAGGTTGATCGGTCTTTAGATTGGCGGAAGCTCTGCTTTCTTGTCAAAGCCGCCTGAGCCAAACTTGCAGTAAAAGCACTGGTCAGACTGCATGTAGGTTAGCTTTTGTATTGATATTGCCCCCAGCTTGACTGCCACCTTTGTCATGAGGCGGTACTTGAGAGGCATAGATGGTATCACTTCTTTGAAATAAACTTTATAGTGGTCAGGACAGAACTTAAGCGTCACCTGAGCCTTCTGGCGGAATTCTGGCGAGGTTTCTTTGTTATTTTCGCTCATTGTCTTAGCTACATTAATCTGTTCTCTAATGTATTCATGCTTGGGACATGGGCAGTCCTTTCCGCCTGGATGCTTATAGGCAGGAGTATTTTTCCAGTCAAAGCCTGGAAAATTCTTTTCAAAATCATCCATCGCTATCATACACTACGTATTCTACTCTTATAAAGATGTAGTACAATCTCTAGTTGTATAGGGGTTAGTAATGCTAAAATGAATGCTAATTACGTTTATACGGAGCCTCAAAATGACAAAAAATATATTTTTGTTGTTATAACACTCCGTAAGCGACGTGGTACTAGACAGTGACAGTGGCGGCAGTGCTATATTGACAGCAACTGCCACAAATAGCAATTCTGGCGACGACGACTTAGATCCTAACCGCAAAACTTTGCTGGAATTTAAGAGGGCTGTTCAAGAAGAGCAAAAGACAGGTGACAAGAGGATAGAAGAGATAAACGGCAAGCTTGATAGCATAAAGAAACAGATAGATGAAGAGAGAACCCAGCTTGACGATTTTCGCACCAAGTTAAAGCAGGTCAACGAGGAAAAAGACATCGAATATCCACAGTTTGTAGAGCTACGAGAGAGCCTTATGGAGGCCAAGAACCAGATGAAGAACCTAGATGACAAAGTTGGCCCTATGGCAGCTAAGTTGAGAAAGGAGCGGAGCGACATGCACAACCTTCAGAAAGCACTTGAGCAGATAGAAAGAGATATCCAGACTAAGAAACTTTCCAAGGACGAAGAGCGCAAACTTGTTGCCCGGACCAAGGAAATTGCGACCAAGCTGCACACGCTGAAAGTGATTCATAAGAAAGAAGATCAGTATCGAACCATTTCGGCACAGTATGACCAGCTAAAGGATCAGGTCAAAAGGATTTTTAAGCTAAAAGAGGAGTACGGTACCAAAATTGGCAAGCTAAAGGAAAGCCTCGACAACCTGATAAACCTCCGGGAAGGCCTTTATGAGGAGCGTAGACAGGTAATTCACACAGTGAGAGAAGCTGCTGCCAAGCTGGAAATGATTGACACTCAACTGAACGCTATTGCTTTCAAAAAGTCGCGCATGCAAGCTGCAGAATATCGTCATAAGAGGCAGAAGGAGACGGGGGACAGGCGAGCAGCAAGGCAGGAAGCAATACAAGAGCGCACAAAGCGCGACAAGGAGTACCAGGAGCGCCGTAACGCCTTGAAAGAAGTGGCGGTCAAAAAGATGACCACTGGTAAAAAACTTACATTTGACGAAATGAAGTTAATATTTGGCGATGCAGGCTCGGACTGAGATACGTTTTTGTGATAGACAATTGTAACCTGTCCTTGGAGATGGCAGATAGAATCGAGTACAGTGGCAAGGTCTACGTCTATAGTAGTGGTATGCCAGCAGGCCAAATTCAACTCACAAAAGAAAAGCTGAGCGAATATGGCGTGAATGAAAATGATATTGAAGTTATCGAAGTTCCAGAGGGCGTCCCCGAAGGGTCTGTAATGGTGACAGTTTGGCCCCATTATTTGTCGGTTGCAAGGGTCAAGCGAGTGCGCGAGGGCTCAATCTATGCGCCTCAGCTGTTTAACATCCAGCTATGAGATCTAAAACATTAAATCTTCTGTAAACCCATTCTAGTAGGATGCTGACATTCTTTTGTAAGCGTAATCGCCACGGCGACTGTCCCGGCGATTGGCCTGTAGGCAAGGTATGCGGGCCCGATCACGATTGCTCATTTGACGTGGAGAGGGTCATATGCCAGTGCTCGTGCCATAAGGGAAATTGATTTTGTTAAGCTTTGTCTACAAGAAAGGTACTAAAAAAGAAGTACATTAAACGATAAAGGCAGTAATTATTGTTGTATCACAAGAGGACTCATATGGTAGTGCACCTCAATATGAGAGTCTGCTCGCTCGCTTTAATGCAAATTTTCTTGCTGATCGGCACTTAAATCCTGTGTTATTATTGCAGGCTATTATTGTAACATCGATATAACGCAACCTTTAATTGAGCTTGTACACTTTTCCGCTTTGGAATAAGGCAATCAAATGCTAGGTTTCTCTTCATTTCTGTCTCAGCTTAACGGCTTGTTTGGAGGAGAAGAGTTAAATCCTAGTAGCCCATGGATGTGGGTTTCCATTGTGTCACTTGCCATAATCCCATTTTTCATGATGTATGCCCAAAAGCTCCAATCTCGCGTGATTTTAGGAGAAATATCAAAGTCGCTTGCCAAGTTAAAAACGATGAGGGAACATGCGAGGAAGGAAGCGATCGACTACATCAAGACTGCGATAAAGATGTCTTCTACTACATTAAGCGATCCAGCAGTCGGAGTTGACAGGTTCCTAGAATATTTTACAATCCTGCCTGTTGACCTTGACCCAAATGGGCTGGTGCGCAAGCTGGATCACGTCATGCGAACTCGAGACGATAGGGTCCGCGCAGAGATCAAGAAATTGTGTTTAGGTGCAGGCGACAAAGAGATTTCAAAGATAGAAAACATCCTGGAGGCTGCAACTGCTCTGAACCTGATCTACAAAGTTGTAAGGCACTATTATCTAATGGGCAAGCGCACCACGAGTATGTTCATTCTTGTCCAGCTCCAAATGGTTATGCCTCTCCTGCTTGAAGAAGCTGAAGCACTACAGAAGGCCATAAGCGCGTTCAAACACGGCCAGCCAATAGGCGATGGCATAGGACCTATGATTGTTGGTAAAATGATGTTTGGAAAGGAAAAGAAGATTGCAGCAAAGGAAACAATATACAGCGAGGATGAGTACAAGGGCAGAAAGCTATATCTTCTTAAAGCTGAAGGGCCTGCGGGAACCGTTGGAAGGCCAGGGGAAGCTATATCCCGTCTTGTAGGCGACATGGGGATCAAGATAGATACAGTCATTATGATAGATGCAGCGCTCAAGCTTGAAGGCGAAAAGACTGGCGACGTAGCAGAAGGGATTGGCGCTGCTATCGGCGGCATAGGTGTGGAAAAGTATCAAGTAGAAGAAGTGGCAACCCGGTTTAGCATCCCTATATATGCAGTCATCGTCAAGCAGTCCGTGCAGGATGCAATCACGATCATGCGCAAGGAAATAGCGGATGCATTTGAAAAGGTGACAAACACCGTTTATTCAGTTATTGAAGACAGGACATCTGAGGGCCAGTCAGTCATGGTAATAGGCATTGGAAACACAATAGGAGTCGGACAATAATTGTAATGCTGTTTGGCAAGAAGAAAGAAATCACGCCAGAAATATACTCCGAAGACACCTGTCAATCGTGCAGCGAAAAAACCAAGCGCCACTATGAAGAAGGAGATTATGTCTATGGCTCTGGCTTGCAATGCAAGAAGTGTATGTCTTCCAAAACAGTGGTGACTGCAATCTATGGTGAGTATCCAGAAGAAGACAAGAGAGCTAGAGCGTGATAATGTTCACACTTGATTCTGTAGGAATTAAAGTATGCTCTGCTTGAACCACTATTTTGCTGTGACCTTCAACAAGTATAGGGTATGCATGCACGTTCTTTTTCCTGACCAACACATCTGCAAGTCTACGTAGATCCTTTTCATCATACTTGTTAGTAAGCCATCGCAGTGCAAATGGGAGTGTTTTGTAGCGACTCCAGATGAGTTCTAAAAGATCGTCTGCTTCCTTGTTCTTCACCGGCTTGCGCGAGGTTACCCCAAAGATGTTCTTCGTCTTGCCTTCGTAAACAACCCCTTGACCATCTCTTGTCGTGATAAATGGCTCAATGGCATACGCTTCATTTGTCAAAAGAGAAAATGAAGACCCTCTAGTCCAGATGTTGGGTATGGACTTGCCGGCATGAATCGTGTATTGCTGAAGTGAGTGGCCGCTTAGATTCTGTATTGGCTTAAAGCCAAACTTTGTTATCGTAGATTCTATGACTCTTCCTATGTCGCTTGCCTTAGTGTTGACCCTTGCAATTCTTACCGCCTCGCTAAGCGCCATTTCGGCCGTATTGACAAGCGCTTCATATTTTGGGTCATAGCAGACTGTGACAGCTGTGTCAGCTATATAACCATCGATGTGGACGCCAATATCTATCTTAAGCACGTCGCCTTCCTTTACCAAGGTAGCATCATTTGGCTCTGCGGTATAGTGCGCGGCTGTCTCATTGAGGCTTGTGTTAACCGGGAATGCTGGCTCAGCATTTAGACTGCGGATCTGCGCCTCAACTGATTCACAGATCTCAAAAAGCGTCAATCCTACGTGGTATTTTTTGCGTGCGGTCTCCCTCACCGCTGCTGCTATCTTGCCGGCCTGTAGATAGCATCCAAGATTCATCTTGTTCTGATTTTGTATTGCCGTTCCTATATAGAGATTGTGCGGCTGACTGACTGCAAAATGACCGCTCATCATTACGTTACCTGATGCGCCTTCCATACATGTCATGAGCCAGTAGAAAATTGTTTGTGCTATGCTGTGGACAATACCACGGACGGATAAGAGCATAATGAAGCGTTAATAGAGGGGAGGAAAGTTTTCGTAAACAGGATAGAAAATCGAAGTACTCTAGGCGAAATTCAACTCTCCAAGTCAGCGTAGCTAAATATGCCTTCGCGCATTAAGATCCGATTTAACAATTTGGCCCCTAACGAGATAGGAGGGAGAGAGAGGGGGAGAGCCACATACATATATGCTGACTAATAATTAGTACTACTTGTAGTTAGTTAGTCACGTTCTGCCATCTTGTGCATTTCATTATAATGTTGCATATATTCGCGCTCGGTTGAAAAGACAATATTGCATTTGCTGCACATCACTGGCTCACCATCCTCTTCATTGTCAGGCATGACAAAGTATTACCTTTCAGCGAGATATATCACAGTTCAAACAAAGCCGTCTCTACCATAGACTTTGACTAGGGCATC
>JAICHI010000022.1 GCA_025922735.1 Nitrososphaeraceae archaeon
AATGTCTTGGCAATGCCTGAAAGAGAAATTCCGACACCGACTATTCCTATCGAAGTAAGACCAATACCGGGTGTCATAAGGTCCCAGTCAGTCATGTTGTTGTACTGTTATCGGGATCTGTTTGGCATACTTAATTGTTTCCTCGATTGCGTATATACCAGTTGAAATCTTTGCCGGAATGTGTGTTCTATCAGTAGCAGGGGTGGTCGCCGAGTCCCACTGCACAGGTAGTCAAGGATATGAGGTTTTGCAGCAGACACAGGTTGATGGGCGAAGACTTGTAGATGATTACAGTATGCCGAAAGAAACGCAGTGATCCTTGTGATCTGGGAAATAAAGGCAGTCTTAGTCTCAGTATAACCTCAAATGTCCCCGGTGCTTTGCCTAGTACATTAAAACTAACTATTAATTTAGAGTTTTTGATATCAGCTCTTAAGAGTGCATGCGGTATAGCAAAGAACCGTGCCTATGGCAGACCTATTCGACATAAGCGAGAGCGATACAGTCTGGGATGCTTGGCTTAACGCCGTGACTCTGCTTGACATGCTTGAGAACATTCAGCAGATTAGTCAAAGTTATGATTTTCAGCAGGCACGCAACAAGATAGCGAAGATCTTTATGCTCGCGGAATCTCATGCCATAGACAAGAAGAACATGAGATGCTTTTGCGGCCTATCAGATGGTGAACATGCCTTACTAAAGCGTAAGATGATGAGATTCTTCAAGCTACAGGTAGCCAATTTAAAACATTTCACATATTGACCAATGAGAGAACGAATAAATTAAATGCAAGCAAGGGGAGAACTCGATTGAGTTAAGCCTGTGGCAGTACGTGATTATGTGGAAGTTTCAAAGCCAAGAATTGTGGTTGTCCTTGTAGTAACGGCTATTGCTTCACTCTTAGCAGCAAGCAGGTTTGATTCTAGTCCTAATGTCGCATGGGATGTCAATGCTTGGCAGATAGGCTTCCTGACTCTCGCAGGTGCTCTAGCATCGATGGGAGCAAGTGCCCTAAACCATTACTACGATAGAGACATTGACAAGATAATGGAGAGGACCTCAAAGCGACCGATACCTGACGGGAGGCTTTCTGCAAAGAGAGTATTTGCATATGGGTTTACTCTGTGCACGCTCTCGATTGTTATTGCATTTTTTACTCTCAATCCAGTTGCCACCGGAATGATTGCTATTGGGATCTTTTTTTACGTGATAATATATACAGCATGGCTCAAGCGTAATAACGCTTCAAATATCGTCATTGGAGGTTTTGCAGGAAGCGCCGCTTCTATGGCCGGCTGGGCCACTGCAACCGGATCGATTGATCTGTTGGGCTTTTTGGTAGGATGGCTCGTTTTCATGTGGACGCCTCCCCATTTTTGGTGCCTTGCAATAAGGGCAAGGGAAGAGTATGCTAGTGTACACGTTCCGATGCTACCAGTGTTGATTGGAAATCAGAGGACAGCAAGCTATATCATGATCAATACCGCAATTTTACTGCCATATTCGCTTGCTCTGGCGTTCTTTGGGCTAGGACTGCTATATACAGCAGTTGCAGCAATTTCGGGTTCATTGATGCTAGCTTATCACTATAAGCTGACAAAGAATCCCACACCGGAATTTGCATGGAAAGCATACAAGGTCACTGCACCTTATCTTGTCATAATATTTATCGCGTTAGCACTTGATGCCTTATTTTACTATCCAATAATGCCACCGTTTTCTTTTCTACTTCTTCTTTCTGTTGTCAGTTAGGAAGCAGTGCTGGAATTTGCCACCAGCTCAATTCTGCGCTTTTCCTTAGTTAGCCACGAAACCCTAACGAGGCCGTATATTTCAAGGTCCATCAAAGTCTTATTAAAGTCAGAGTCTGCAAGTGTGAGACCTTCCTTTTGTAGCGCGTTCATAAGGTCGGTATCCGTTATCGTGCCCGCTTGGCTAATCTTCTCATATACGAGGTTTCGAATCGGATATTTCATTATTATTCACCCTTGATGTGTTCTATCAACGCGTGAAGTCAAATGAAGTGCATCAAGATAGATAAGGATTTCGCCTGTGGAAATCCTTCTCAACAAAAACCAAATACCTGAAAACTACCGAGTAGTTATCGCATTAGGCGAAGTATTACAATGACAGCCATCGCTCTAGAAAACCATCCCTATCAAATAGTCTCTTCATCAAAGATGCGCAAACAACCAATCGAGCAGGCATATGCTCTTTTTTGTTTTTGAATTTGTTTTCTATTTGGAGAAATATTACGTTAAATCTTTCTCTTTATATTACTTCTTGATACAGTGGATTTTCGAAACAGCACATCTGCTAGGCATCCTGGCTGAACATCTCGTAATTTTTTCAATGATAAGAAAAAATCGATTTTGAGATAGGAAAAACCTGCAGCAAAAGGAATTGTTTCTTGTTCTAATCACTCATCTCTGACAACAATATTTTGCATACTAAATTAAAGCAAAGCAACCGCTGCATTCTCCTTATCGTTTGATGCATCCTCAAAGCAGAATAGATATGTTGACAAATAAACAATAGCTATCAAAGGAGCCGATTCAGAGCATGCATATGTGTTATAATTTCAGCCGTAAAAGATCCTGTCTATGGGCTTAGGCATGGCATATGTAATGTTTTTCTTCATTGATTCGTACCACTCCTCGACATCCTTTGTTATTGATGGACGTACAAGTCTTATTGCGTTGGCAAAGTTTGCACTTGAGATGACATCAGACCTTCTCTGAAGAGCGAGGACACCAGCTTCTCTACAAAGAGCAACCAAGTCTGCTCCGCTAAAGTTCTTTGTGGACTGAGCTATGCTTTCCAAGTCTATGTCGGCTGCAAGGGGCATAGACTGTGAGGTTATCCTCAGTATCTCAAGCCTTGCCTTTTCATCAGGAGGTCCGATATAGACTATCTGGTCGAGCCTGCCTGGCCGCAACAAGGAAGTGTCTATTAAATCTGGCCTGTTTGTAATGCCAACTACTATCACTCCAGCACTTCCTGCGTCATCCATTTCCGTTAGTATCTGACTGAGAACCCGCTCGTTGCCTAATATATCATCTTCATGCGCCCGTGGCCTTGCAAGCGAATCGAGCTCATCAAACACAACGATGCAAGGTGATGAGGCCTTAGCCTTTCTAAAGATTTCCCGTATGGCCTTCTCAGACTCGCCGACCCATTTGCTGAGCACTTCAGGTCCACGCACTACGATAATGTTGGCATTGCTCTCTGTGGCTAGGGCCTTAGCAAGGAGACTCTTGCCTGTGCCGGGCGGACCATAGAGCAATGCTCCTCTCGATGGTCTAATGCCCATTTTGGCAAACTGTTCTGGCTCTTTAATTCCCGTTATCAGGTTATCGTGGAGAGTTCGCTTTGCTTCATACAAGCCCCCCACATCGTCCCACTTGATGCCTGCAACTTCTACATAAAATTCCCTCATTGCAGTTGGAATGATTTCTTTCATCCCTTCCTTAAAATCGCCATCAGTTATCACCATGCCCTCAAGGATCTCTGGAGAGATCTTCTCTCCCTCTAGTTCGATCTCAGGAAGGCAACGCCTTAGGGACTTCATGGCGGCTTCTCTGCAGAGTGCCTTGATGTCTGCGCCTGTATATCCGTGAAATCTAGCTGCAAGTTCTTGCAAGTCAATGTCTTCTGATAGCGGCATGCCACGAGTGTGAATCTGCAGTATTTCAAGTCTGCCCTCTACATTTGGCACGCCTATTTCGATTTCCCTGTCAAACCTGCCAGGCCGCCTTAATGCTGGGTCTAGGCTTTCCGACCTATTAGTTGCCCCAAGTACGATAACTTGGCCGCGTTCGGACATGCCGTCCATCAGCGCTAGCAGCTGAGCCACCACGCGCTTTTCAACATCACCAAATGCCTCTTCTCTTTTTGGAGCAATAGCGTCAATTTCGTCAATGAATATTATGCTGGGGGCAGACTCACGAGCCTCCTTGAAAATGTCTCGTAATCTTGCCTCAGTTTCGCCATAATACTTATTCATAATTTCCGGTCCGTTGATTATGAAAAAGTTCGCCTCAGATTCTGAGGCCAATGCCTTTGCTATAAGTGTCTTGCCACAACCTGGCGATCCGTACATTAAGATGCCACTATGAGGCTCTATCCCGAGCCTTGCAAAGACCTCAGGATGGCGCATAGGGAGCTCAACTATTTCCCGCAGTCTTTTTATCTGTTCTTTCATTCCGCCTATCTCTTCGTATGTTACTCGTGGCTTTCTGTCGCTTGTGATGTCCGCCATTATAGTGAGCCTTGTTGATTGCTCAATTCTCGAAATAACCTTCGGTATTACTCTTTGAACACTAAAGTCCATTTGATTACCCAAAATGACTACTGAAATTTCGTCCCCCTCATTGAGAGGATAGCCCTTGAGCCGATTCTTGACAAAATCACAAAACTCCTTGTCAACTGTGATATTGCTATTACCTAACGGCATCAAGGTGACGCTCTTTGCTTGCCTGCAATCTATCTTTTTTACATTTAAAAGGTCATTGAGTCCTGCACCGGCGTTCTTCCTTGTCTGGCCATCTATCCTGATAATGTCTGTTTCCTTTTCTTCCTCGTCGGCCGGCCATGCAGTCACCGCTGTACTGCGCTTCCCCGAGATCTCGATGACTTCTCCAGCCCGTATTCCTAGATACTCCATATGGTGTGGATCTATTCTGGCTCGCCTCTTGCCCACATCGCGATGTTTGGCTTCAGCTACTCTAAGCTGGATTGGTGACGATTCGTCGCTTCCAGCGCGCATCTTTTTCAATCCTCAGGAGCCTCCGCTATTAATTAGTGATATAATATTACTTTATTCTTACTGACTGCCTGCTGATATTCGTTACTTCTATCTCGCCTACACCTTCTACACCTTTGATAGCTTCTTCAAGCTTGTCCATTTGTCCCTCGGCGTCATCCAGCAGAAAGTCGCCGATAATGGCTTTCAGCCCAAAGGCAATTGGCTCCATTGAGCTGCTTTTCATCTCCATTCCCTGTGGGATCGATTTCTTTATCGACTCGACAACATTTTCAAGGTTGGACTCAGCCTCAGCTGGAAGTATTCGAATCCTAACTACCAGTCGCGCCATGGCTATGGGCCCTCAAAACCGCAGCCTACGCACTTATATGGTCTTGCGAACTCACGGCAGCTCTGGCATCGCCACATGAGAACATATCCACAATTTGCACAGTAATATTTAACACATTCGTCATTAGGCATAATTGGCCTGCCACATGAACTGCATACTGGCAACTGCAATGGCTTGGACATAAGTGTTGCTTTTTGTGAGTAACGGAATTTATATCTTCCTTAGCTCTCCTGGATCAAGCGCCTTATTTCGTTGCCAAGCAAGGCTTTGGCCATCCTGACAGCGCCTTTGGCTCCCAGAATCTTAGCAAGCGCGGTTGAGTGAAAATCAAAGTCGCTTTTGACAGAAGCCTCTTGAACAATCTCTACTGGAACGGCCGCAATCAAAGTATCAATAGCCTTGTTGTCCATCCGCTCTAAGAGCCGGCGCGCAAGCAGCATCTTGTCAAATTCGGGCTTGAATATAGACAACCAGTTACTTTCATACTGCCTAAGCAGCAGCTGCTGCTTCTGTCTTCCATCATACTTTTTCTCTGCTGCATTTACGAGAGCCCGCCCTGCTAGCACTCCTCCCATGCCGCAGGTGTAAATGCCTCCAGCAGTTGTAGGCTTGCTCTGGCCTGCTGCGTCACCCACTGTTATCGTCCTCTCAGATACAAAACTTCGCACTGGTCCATTAACCCATATCGGGGCGTACACTTTGCGCACGATAGAGTACTTTCCCTTGTTATCGATATAACTCTGGAGCGCGCTTGCAGCATTAATCCCCCTGCCAGCAACGCCTACTTTTCCTCTTCCTCGACCACTAGGGATTACCCATGCAAAAAAACCCGGATATTGCTGGCTATCAAACGCAACCTCAATTGTGTCGGCCTCTATCCATGAAGCATAAACTTCATACTGAGCAGAGTGGAGAACGCCCTCCCTGTTTCTGCTAATTATTGAGGCTGCACCTCTTGCGTCTACAAAAAAATCGCAGGAAAGGTCTCCTTCGGAGCTCTTGACTACATATTCAGATCCTACTTTTCCAAAAGATCGCATTGAGCATTTTACTCTTATCTCGGCGCCTTTCTTTTGCGCCTGAAATGCGATCTGCTTGTCAAACGCGCGCCTATCCAGCACGATGACCTTTTGCCTTTCTGCGTTAATTTCAAAACAGCTTGAAGGGGAAAGGATCTTGGCGCGCGCTATTCTGTTGTTCTCAATTGTGTCGAAATCTGGCACGATGCCAAGGTCCTGTATGCCAGCAACGCTTACAAGCCCACCGCAATGCTCAGGAGTGCCAATTTCTGCATCTTCCTCAAGTACTGCAACGGAAAGGCCTCCAGCAGCTATTTCACGGGCAGCAAGGAGTCCGGAAATGCTTCCTCCTGCAATTACCACATCATAATCGGGCATCTGGCAAATGACTAGTAATGTATTTTTCAGTCTCTTAATTAAACTATGAGCAAGCAAGTATTAGATATGGACTTTAAGCAAGTAATTATTGTCAGGCGTGATATCAACATGGGAACCGGCAAAATAGCCGCACAGGTTGCACATGCTGCGGTCATGGGCGCAGAAAAGGTAAAGGCGTCGAGAAGAAACTGGTTCAGCTCATGGTTTGCAGCCGGGCAGGCCAAGGTAGTAGTGAAAGTAAAAAATATCGAAGAATTGATGGAGGTAAGAAAGCAAGCCGAGGAGCTGTTCTTGCCTGTCGTGCAAGTGCAGGATAGTGGCTTGACACAGATACCCTCAGGCACAATTACTTGCGTCGGAATAGGGCCTGCTCCATCAGAGCTTGTTGATAAAGTAACATTAGGGCTCAAGCTCCTCTAGGATCGGCCGATCAGAATTATGCCTACAATTACCAAGCCTGTCGCAATACCCTGAAATAAAGTAAGGGATTCGCCGAGCGTCAGCGCTGCGATCACTATACCAAAAATAGGAGTCAATGAAAACATTGACATCGTCTTTACCGTTCCAATTCTCTTTATGCCTTCGAGGAACAACAATAGCGCCCCACCGAACCCTGCGATTGACATTCCAACTATTAGAATCCACATGTCAAATTTGATCTCCATGATAGTGTTTCCTTTGCCAAGCGCTAAAGCTATTGCAATCAGGACAAGACCGCCGGCAAGGGACTTAACCATCGCTATCTTGGCAGGGCTTGCCCTTGATGTGAGACGTCTGCTGACGTTATTGTCTATTGCCCACATGAACATAGATGCCAGTATCATGATGTTACCTGGGTTCAATTCAAGGATGCTCTCTAAAGCTTTTAGATCTTCTGTGGTGGCTATCACTAGACCTATCACTACTAAAATTATTGCAAACAGTCCCACCAGTCCATGTGGTTTTTCCCCAAAAAATATTGATGAAAGTGCTATTGTAAATACGATTTCGCCGTTTGTCAATATAGCCGCGGTGGAAGCAGCTGTCACCTGAAGACCATACATCAAAAGCACCGGTGCTAATACTCCTCCAAAAATTGTTACAATTAGAATATAGAAATAGTCGTCCCTTCTTTCAAATGTGAATGAGGCCTTTGCAAATGGAATCAGGGCTAACCCAGAGATAGTATATACTATTGCCGTTAGAACAAGCGGGTCTATCGTATTAAGAGGGATCTTTGCTAGGCTGAATACGGAGCCAAAAAGAACCGCGGCAAACAATACGGACAGGTAGCCTATGAGAAGTCGCTGCCTGTGGCTCTCTTCCCCTTTTTCTGTAACCAAGCAAATCTGCTATTAATCCTATCGTTATTTCTGTCTATAGATCTGACAAGAGATATAAGGTGGAAATGCTGGAGATTTTCTCGCCTTTGTCAGATTCGTCACGGGAAAAAAAAATCACTAGCCCGTCATCAAAAAAGATCATTGTTTATGCTATAATTGGCATTGTGGCTATTGCTGCAGTCTATATTTCCATGTTTTCCCGCAATGTCCCCGAAGTTAGTGATCCTGCAGCAAATATGCAAAATGATGATGCAATGGAACAGCGGTTCGAGCAACAATTCTGCGGCAATAGCGCGTCGCCCAATTCCAATGCTTATATCACCGAAATTGCTCTGCCTACAGAATGTGAAATGCCAGTCGGCATTGCCATCGATGGTGCAAAAGTTTGGTATGTATCAACAAAACGCGGCCTCCTTGGCAGCTATGATAGTGCCGCAGGTACATTCACTGAATACGAAATCCCGTCATGGCCGACCCGCTTGCTGCCCTTTGCTGCCATACCTTCATGGTCTATGTCCTGGACAGTAAAGGTAGATGGCAGTGGCGGGAATGTCTGGTTCACCGACCAAAACAATACGATCTGGCGTTTTGACCAGTCGACACAGGATTTTCATATGTTCAAAGTTCCAGCCAAATATCCTTCTATGATGGACTTTGACTCAAATGGTAACTTGTACTATATAGGAATAAACTCTCAGTCTATTTTTCTTGGCAATGCCTCTAGGATGCAAAATGCAACCTCAGAAGGATTTAGAGAAATTTCGCTGCCGCTTGAGGGATTCTCCGGCATCAGTTCTGATCTAATTACTTCTGGCGGACTAGTAGTTGATAAGGAGCAAAATGACGTGTGGGTTTCGCTCCTTGCTTTCCAACAAAAGAAAGGGCAATTATTCCAATATGATATTGACACTGACAGAGTTGTCCGCATAGTAGATCTCCCTACGGATCTTGGCGCACCCGTAGGAATGGAACTTGACAATAATGGAAATGTCTGGGTGGCAGATCATGGCACGAGCACATTCTTCAAATACGATCCTACTTTGGACAATATAACAAGATTTGTAACATCAATTGCCTCACCCAAGATCTATGGTGGTAGTACTACCCCTCCAAGCGCGTATACACTTCCATATTGGATAGATAAAGGGGGTGACGGCTCTTTGTGGTTTAATGAACATACAGGCAACAAGATTGCACGTTTTGATCCCGAAGAGCTTGCGTTGGTCGAATATTGGGTACCTTCGCAAAACAGAGCATGGACACTTTGTCCCCCACAAGCAACAGCATGCGGCATTGCAAATGTCATGCAGTTTGCAGTTGATCCTGATAATCAGTTATGGTTCAGTGAATGGACAGAAAACAAAATCGCCAAACTAGATGCATCTAAGCAGGTGCCAATTTCAGTATTGACGCCGGCCGAAGTTGCAGTCGCAAAGGGTGAAAGCACTGAGATCAAAGTGACGCTAGCTGGTTCAAGCGATTTCAGCGGTGAAATGATGGCTGCCGGAACCTTCATGCCAAATGGGGCTCTTGGTAATTCGACTGGTATTTTCAGTGAAGAATCTGTCTCCGTGACCTCTGGAGGTTCAAAAGAAGTTTCATATACTTTTACCGCAGCAGACAATCTCGATCAAGGGCAATATATGATAATGCTTGGAGCTGGCAATGACGACGTTTCGTACATGAAGGCAGTCAGAGTTAACATAATCTAGAACTAACATCTTCTGATAAGAGAAAGTAGACAAAAAATGTATCCAGGCAATCATCGTGGTATTGTTGACAAGAATTATCATGATTTAATCATAAAGGCATTGCAGGCCAGAAAGCAAAGCTTAGTGGCCGTTTAGAATGACTAGACCAGGCATATCGTCGCCTGCAAGGTAACGCAGAGTTGCGCCGCCCCCTGTTGATACATGGCTAACTTCGGTCTCCGCTACTCCAGCCCTCTTCATTGCTTCTAGCGTGTCGCCGCCGCCTATCAGGGTCTTGCTTCCCCGCCAGTATGCAAGAGCCATGCTCTTAGCGATGTTTATTGTACCGTTTGAAAAAGCCTTTATCTCAAACATACCCATCGGGCCGTTCCAAAAGAGAGCACCTCCACCGTTTGAACCCACTTCTGCAGAATAGCGTTCAACGGTTTCATTGCCAATGTCAAAGCCAGACATCTCAGCTGGGATGTCACCGCTAACCATTGTGACCGAGCTATCATTTGGGGAATTGGCGCAAAGGTGATCAGTTGGCAGCAATATCTTGTCGCCATAAGTGGAAATCGCCTTTTCCACCCATTGTATGTGCTCCTGATCTATAATCGAGTTTCCAGTCTTGAGCCCCTTTGCCTTGAGAAAAGTATATGCCGCTGCACCACCTACTATTACCTTATCTGCCTTTGGCAACAAATGCTCAAGCGCTCCGATTTTGTCCTTTATCTTTACTCCGCCTAATACAAGGGTAAACGGCCTAATCGGGTTTTCTCTTATCATTGAAAGGTACTTTACTTCCTTTATCAGATTAAAGCCTGCGAGCCGGATATCAAACAGCCATGCGGCACCATAAGTGGAAGAATGCTTCCTATGAGACGTGCTAAAGGCGTCGTTGACGTAAATATCTGCGAGAGAAGCAAGCTTTTTGCTAAACTCTGGATCGTTTGACTCCTCTTCAGTGTGGTAACGCAGGTTCTCAAGCAGTAGGATGTCTCCTTTATTCATCTTGCTTATGTGCTCCTCAATTTCTACACCTACACAGTCGCTTGCAAAACGTATTGGTGGCCTTGATCTGCCGATGATCTCTGTCAGCCGTTTGGCTACTGGAGCAATAGAATACCTCTCGTCATGTCCTCTGGGCCTTCCAAGATGCGAAGCCAATATGACCTTGGCTCCCCGTTTTGCCAGATACTCAATTGTCGGAAGAGACATTCGGATTCTATAATCCTCACCTATCGCCCCGTTGTTTATGCTAACATTAAAATCTACTCGAACAAGGACCGTCTTGCCATCAAATCGCGTGTCTTCCAAGTCCGAAAGAGTTCTCAGATACAAGTGAACAATTGGTAAAATGGTTAAGGTTTATTTATCTTTATAACAGAGAAGCAGAGTTTCATGAGAGAGACTACCCTCAGCCAAGAATCCTCATTCTTGTTGCTGTTCGTACCTTTTTTGAAACGTTAAATACAATGGGTCATAAATATATGATAGTATTATCGTGAGCAGCAAGCCGTCAGCCGGTAAGCCGGCCGATCTTGTCAACGAAGGCCTTATTGCAGGACAGAAGATTGCCAAGATTTCTGTAATAACCTTGCTGAGCATAGGAGTTGTCGAAATCATAACCGGTCAAATAAGCGGCAGCGTTGTTGCAACAGCAGACGGCATAGATTCACTTTCAGATGCAATGATATCTCTTATAGTCCTTATTGGATTACGCATTGCACACAGGCCGGCAGATAGAAAATTCCCGTTCGGTTACCACAAAGTGGAAAGTTTTGCTGCGCTCATCGCAGCTATAGGTATGATTGCAATAGGAATATTCATCTTTTATCATTCATTTGAAGCTCTGCTCGATCCTAGGGAGATTAAGCAACCAATATTGACAATGACTGTCCTAGCTGCTGCAGGTGGTATTTCCCTTCATAGGGCATTTCAAATGAATTCAATTGCCAACAAATACAACCTCTTGTCATTAAAGACAGATGCCAAAAATTCAATAAAAGATGGCTCTGCATCTGTTATTGGTTTCTTCAGCGTCCTCATTGCATCGCAGTTTGGCTTCCTCCAAATGGATGCCATAGGCGGTATGATAATTGCAGGCTACATATTTTCAGTGTCATATATTTCGCTCAAGCAGTCGTCGTTGATTTTAGTGGACTCGTGGCAGAATCCAAAATTGACGGACATGGTGAAGCGGATAGTAGAAGAAAAGTTCAAGGAAGAAAATATCAGAGTTAAGTCAGTCTTGCTACGTCCAGCTGGAGCTCTGGCACAAGCTGAAGTACATCTAGAGATCGATGGAGATAAGAGGCTTGCAGACGTAGAACTGTTGCTCGTTATGATAGAAATGTCCATCCGCTCGCAGATCCCAGCAATAGCAAGAATATCCTCAATACCACACTCGCGCCCGCAGCAAAAAC
>JAICHI010000023.1 GCA_025922735.1 Nitrososphaeraceae archaeon
ACAAACTCTATCCCACATAAAACCCCAAGCGCGAAAGAAGAGAGCCTGCCACGACCACGTTAGATTAGGGTAGTCCTCGATATGTTTGGAGGCTCTTTTTTGCTAGGCTATAATAATTCTAGAGAATAATAACCGTTAAAGGGTATTGATACAAGAGCGAGTCTAAGAGAGGAGATTAGAAAAGTGGTGATTGATATCATCAGTATGTTAGAAAGTAATAAAAATAGGCAAAGATGATGCTATTGATTATTCAAGGCGGCGCTAGTGTACCTCATCTTATCCTTATTTGGCATAATTGTTTTGATTTTATAGTACTTCAGCTGGAAAACTTAATAAAAGAATAATTCCAATATCAATTGATTACTAATTGAACTGGATAGGTCAGCAAATGGCATGGATAATGGTATCCCTTGCCATAAGTCTGCTATTTACAATGTGGCTTGGATTGTGGGGGCTCATTCCAGCAATTGCAGTTTTCATAGGTATTTCATATTACATGCGCAGACGCATGATGGCCCGTATGGGAATGGGTGGCGGTGGAGGAGGATTTGGCGGTATGCTGGGATCAGGCGGAGGACTTAACTATATATGCATAGCCTGCGGCCATCGGTTCAAAGGCGGAGCATGCCCACGCTGCGGAAGCAAGATGCGCAGGGCAGACTTTTAACACATGACCCTTGAAGAGCTGCGCCAGAAGGCGTTTTTTCAAAATACAATAGATGTGTGGATAGTGTACAGCGAGGAGCGTGGATGGGATTGGTACAATATTGATGCCTATCGATCCTTTATCGAACACCTTAGCTCAAAGGGTATCAAGATGGAAAAGTTCCCCCTCTGCGTCAAGGAGTCCGGAGGTACGTATGAGCGGGGTAAGGACAAGGCTCAATTCCTTGACTATCTATCAAAGATATCCTCTGCCGACGCCGCAGCCTACACCGTCAAATTGACGAGCGAAACGATAGGTGCTATACGCTTATTTGTCAACTAGAGTCTAGAAAATTTCAGCTCGTAGATATTGCAGTTTAGTAGGAACCTCTAAAATCTATTATCTTTATACATAATGTGGAGTGTCTGAAGAGAAGCTGCCAGTTCCAATGCGCGAAGAGCACATAATCAAGCCCAGCATCGAAAGGCTGACCACTATTAAACCGGAGCCACTATTTGAGAGCATAGTAGGCTACAGCGATGTAAAAAGGCTGTTTCAGTTGTCATTATCTTCTGAAAAGCCTGTTCACATATTGCTCGTTGGCCCGCCAGCATCTGCCAAGACGCTTTTCATGATTGAATGCATGAGACTCGAACGCTCATACTTTACACTTGGAAGCCATAGTACTAAGTCCGGCATGATAGATTATTTGTTTGATAAGAGGCCACGTTACCTAATTGTGGACGAGATAGAACATATGCCTATGAAGGATCAGACAGGACTACTGAGTCTGATGGAGACAGGCATCCTAGCGGAGACCAAGTTCCAAAAGACGCGTAACACTCACCTAAAGACATGGGTCTTTGCAACTAGCAACGCCACTGACAGAATGCTGACGCCGCTTTTATCAAGGTTTGTCGTGCTCCACTTCAAACAATATTCATTTGGCTCATTTCGAGAAGTATGCGCTCACATCCTTGGCCGTGAAGGGGTCACACCTGATGTCGCTGCAGCGATAGCGGAGGCAGTATGGACAAAACTCAAGTCAAAGGATATCCGTGATTGTATAAAGATTGGGCGCTTGGCAAAGACAAAGGAAGACGTTGAATGGATAGCCCAAACGCTGAGAGCCTATAAGCAATAGCAGCAATAGCTCATTGCGTTTGTTGAGCTGATAACAACATGCTAAAACAGCTTGATATGTGCTCTCACTCAATTCGCGGATTGCCTATTTTACCCTCTCTATCGTAGAAATCGTTGTTAAATGTGGTCTTTTTCGTACTATTTTTAAGTCATTAGCAGCCCACCTTTAGATGGTAATATCACTCATTTTAGCACAATCTTTCTTGGCAAAGGATAAAGTGCGCATTATCGTTAGATAAGGCCTTTACTGCCGTGTATTGCGCTCTTTTGTCCTTGTATGAAAAGGCCCCTACTTTTCGCTTTGTGGTAAAAGACATCAAATCTCGTTAGCATTTTTTTGCTTGTTCGGAATTAATCTGAATGGCGATACCTGGCTAATTTCTTGGCGTAAGAGTTTTGGCAATGCAAAGTTAAAGTTTTTGTGGTGCCATCATGTGTATTGTATGATAGAAAGAAATGGGCTTAGACCTCAAGCCGCTGGTGACGCCTAGACCGCTCAAATTGTCAGAGCTGACAGGCAAGGTTGTTGCAATTGATGCTTACAATACCCTTTATCAGTTCCTCAGCATTATAAGAGGGCCGACAGGGGAACTGCTTACTAACAGCAAGGGGGAAGTAACGAGCCACCTAAGCGGCCTATTCTATAGGAACGCAAACCTGCTGATGGATAATATCAGGCCTGTTTACGTTTTTGACGGCAAGGCAAACGAGCTCAAGATGGCTGAAATAGAGCGCAGAAGCCAGCTGAAAAAAGAAGCGACAGAAAAGTATCATCTTGCAATTGAGGAGGGTAGGGTCGAGGACGCACGCAAGTATAGTACACGCACGGCAGTCCTGACTCAGGAGATGGTGGAAGATTCAAAAAAATTGCTCTCTAATCTTGGCATTCCATATATTCAGGCGCCCTCTGAGGGGGAATCTGCAGCCTCATACCTTACAAGGCATGATATGGCTTTTGCAGTTGGAAGCCAGGATTATGATTCAATATTGTTTGGAGCCAAGAAGCTGGTGCGCAATCTGGCAATCAGCGGCAAACGCAAAGTGCCAAACCGCAACACCTACATCGATATCGAGCCTGAAATAATTGAGCATGACAGGGTGTTGCACGAGACAGGACTAACACACGAGCAGCTAGTGGATGTCGGCATACTTATCGGCACCGATTTCAACCCTGGCGGCTTTCCTGGTATTGGTCCGAAGACTGCAATCAAGTTAATTAAGGAAAATGGCAGGCTGGAAGATGTTAAAAAAATCCAGAGCTTGCTTGCACAAGTGCCCTACCAAGAGATACGCAACATCTTTCTCGATCCTGAAATACCAAAGGTCGACAAGATTGAATTTGGGGCGGTCAATCGTGAAAATGTACTGGATTTTCTTTGTGTCAAGAATAGCTTTTCAACAGATAGGGTGAGTAGCACACTTGACAAGCTGCAAAAATCCATAGCAAACCGCAACCAGTCGCTTGAACAGTGGTTTGACTAACCGCATTATAATAGAGTTAATAATTTACACTCTATGATAACGTGGTTCGTCTATGACGGAACTTGAAAAAGAGCTGCTGCCTATTCTGGTTTTTCAATTTAGCTTTTGTCCTTGCAAGATGTCAAAAGAAGCCCAGTGACGTGGATCTGAGCCTCTTTTTTGGATAAAATTTCTTGTCAAGTGCCCCGACGATCTTCTATAGAATAGCTTCCTAAACTATATGCTTTGTACTCTCTCTTTCTCTCTTATTCTAGACGTCTTTTGCATTGTCATATGTAGCTGAGTCTTTGCCCATTATCTGATTTTCCTCACACCCACTCGTACTCATTTGTGTTTGAATTGTCCAAGTGCTTCTCTGCTACAAGACGTAATTGCCATACCTCGTTAAAGTTCATCATTAGAGACATTGACATGTGAGTAAAAATTGCAGCAAGAGTTGATAACATTGTTCGGCAGGCTTTCATAAAACTTGAAAATCTTCTGAATAGCTAGAGGTCAAGCAGGAACCTTGCAGTGATCATATTTTTTTTTTGCTTGATCTCCATTTCGTGATATGTTACTGCCTTGATTTCCACTTTGTAGTGGTGCCTGTCCAATTCAAGAGGTTCTCCTCTTGTAATGCCTTCAAGTAGATAGCTGCTGTTATGCTGTTTTATCGTGACAGAAAATTGAGACATTGCTATCCGATCTGCCACGAGCAAAAGCATCACCTTGTCCAGCCAGTCAAAGAGCAACAAATAAAGGTCATTGCCTTTGGCCGAAAGTTTAATCTCTTTTTTGGGTCTGACAGTTTTCAAATCGATCATTGTGTCACAGAGAGCCTTGGCAGCGTTTTCAAAGGCTTCCTCTAGAGTGGTGCCGTAAGCCTCTATAACTGCATCTGTCATATGATCAAGGAATCGGTAGCCGCCTGCCAATATGACTATGAATAAATGACGACTATTTATTGCGTGTTATTCCATGCCAAAATATCGCAAAATCTAAATGTTAACGCACCGTTGGCTACTGGTATGGGTAGGTTAGAGCTTCCGCGTGGCATGAGGGATCTTGATCCTGAAGAATATGCTAACATAAATTATGTCCGCGATAGGTTCTTTGAAATTGCGCGGCTGTTCAACTTCCAACTCACAGAGCCATCTCCACTTGAATTGCTTGCTACACTAGAGGCAAAGAGCGGCGCTACGATCTCAAACGAAATCTATGCTTTCAAGGACAAGGGAGGTAGAGACATCGCTCTTCGTTTTGACCTAACTATAGGTCTAACGAGATATGTTGAGTCAAGGCGCGATCTGAAAATGCCAGTCAAGCTGGCTTCGTATGCCGGGGTGTGGCGATATGATGAGCCCCAAGCCGAGCGCTACCGCTACTTCCACCAATGGGATATCGAAGTGTACGGCCCGTTCAGCCAAGAAGCAGATGCTGAAGTAATTGAGTTTGTTTATACATTTTTCAAAAGATTGGGCCTAAAGGCAGTAATTGAGATAAACGACAGGCAGCTTCTTGAGCAGTACATCAGAAAAAAACTTGGTATTTCTAGCGAAGAGGTGATGCTTGAAATGTTTCGTGCAGTAGACAAGGTACCAAAAAAGGGGGCACAGGTCGTGCTTGCAGAATACAAGGACAAAATAGAACCTGCAAAAATGCAGGCACTGATAGAACTGTCAAAACTAAAGGGCAGTGTAGACGAAGTTGCCCGCAAAGCTGACGTGACGGGGCTTGACAGCTGGCAGCAGTTAGTCAGCTTGATGGACTTGCTCAATGCCAAGAAGGTAGAAGGAGCGCGCATTAACCTTGGCATAGTGCGTGGGCTTGATTATTATTCTGGAGTAGTTTTTGAAGCATTTGACCAAGCCACTGATTCTGGTGCACTAGTTGGCGGAGGAAGGTATAACAGACTCACTGAAGCATTCGGAAGAAAAGATATTGGAGCCACCGGCGTTGCTGGAGGGGTGGAGCGGATAGTGAATGCACTTAAGAGGCATGGCATATTGGAACAACCTTCAAGGCCCCTTGTATACATCGCAAATGCAACAGAGGATCTCAGAGCAAAGGCGCTTGAGCTGGTTTCATCTCTACGCTCAGGCGGCATAGCAGTCGATTACGATATGCTTGGAAGGACGCTTAGAAAGCAGCTAGAGTATGCTTCCAATAGAGGCGCAGCGTTTGTAATAATTGTAGCACCAAATGAAATTGCAACAGGTCAAGTAATTCTCAGATCTATGAAGGATGGAACTGAAAGCAAACACTATGCAGATACTTTGAAAGAAACGCTCACTAAGATGCTTAGAGTTTGATTGTAGCAATGCTCTTCATTTTGACCATGCCGTTTGGTTTTTTTTCGTACACCACTCTGACTATAAGGTCTGGTGGATCATAGCTGATGTAAATGTCGCCGGTCCTCAGCTGCTGTACGTCGTAGTTAATCTCAATCTTGTCCTGATGAATCCCATTCTCTGTAAGCCTCTCTTTTGCCCGGGTTACGAGCTCTTGATCGGAAGAGTTTGGAGCTAGAAATGCTATAGCGTCTGGAGCATTTGCCAAATAATCCTTCAAGTTTGTGCTTTCCAATGGTAAGAGCCAGCTAGACAATTACTATTAACGTTTGCAGTGTCTTAGCAGAATATTGATGTGGCTGCAGTTTCCTGCATACCCCTTTCTTAGCCGCAATTAGATATACATTGCAAGAGAAACAACAATTCTGCAATAGATGGGCATATGTAGATTTCTATGCAGTAATCTCTTCAGCAATTTGTTAAGCTTTGGCTCTATTATTTTCCTCGAGAATAAAAGGTCAATCTCTCATAGAAGCTTGTGCAGTTTTACTTGGTCAAACAGCGCGTCGGTATGACTAGGTCTGTCCAACCACTACTGAGCGCTTTTGGAGATGTCCTTATCAATTGGGTGCTATGCCAAAAAACATGGACAAAATAAAATTGCAGCATCTGCATAGGCTTTTTTTGAATTATGACAAGCATAAAGATCCCATTTTGTAAGGTTCTTGTCTCGACGATTCTTTGTCAGGACTGACATAGAACTTATTCAAATCGAGACTTTGAACATGGTGCACTGCAACCATTTCAATCAAAATGTCTAAGTGCGCACTGACATAATTCTTTCGTCCATCTATCATATCGCTCGGGTTTACTACGCATTGTTGGAAGAAGAAGAAGAAGACTTTTCGTTTCTCCTGTTTGACTAATATAGAGTGACCACGACAGCCCTCAGGTAAAAAATGTATAGGCTCTTATTTCATTTTCATACTCAAATGTGTTGCGCTTTATCACAAACTTTTCTATGTGCGGCCCTTTCTTTGTATTTATATTACTACGCTATCAAGACTATCATGAATCATATTTAGTATTAGGGTTGCATGTATACAACAGTTAATTACTTTTGCTTTGTTGCAATTAATTGCAGGAGTTTAAGGAGGAGTTTAAGGTATATATGAGAATTAGCTGCCTCCCTGAATGGAAGGAAAGAGGGAAGCGCGTAGTTGGCTGATATGACTACTATTGCACATGATGTACTCATAATCGGGTCAGGGCTCGCTGGCCTCCGCGCAGCTATTTCTGCAGCCGCCGTTGACAGAAAACTGACCATAGCTGTCATTTCCAAGGTACAAGTAATGCGCTCCCATTCTGTGTCTGCAGAAGGTGGGACTGCCGCAGTGCTCTATGAAGAAGAGGGCGACAACCAAGAAGCTCATATTTACGATACGATCAAGGGAAGTGACTTCTTAGCAGACCAAGATGTAGCTGAGCTCTTGGTAAAGAGCATGCCATATGAAATCTACCAATTAGACCATTGGGGAATGCCATGGTCAAGGCGCAAGGATGGCAGGATAGCACAACGCAAATTTGGTGGATATTCGTTCCCGCGTGCCACATTTGCGCAGGACAAAGTAGGCTTTTACGAAATGCAGACTCTGTACGACACATGCCAAAAGTATGACAATATTCACTTTTACAACGAGTGGTTCTGCACATCGATACTGCATGAGAACAACACCTTTCAAGGAGTAACTGCTATCGAAATGAAGACCGGCAACTTTACTATATTCAAGGCGCCGGCCGGCATAATATGCGCCGGTGGAGCCGGTAGGATCTACAGCTTTTCTACTTATGCATTTTCGTCTACACCTGACGGTCTGGATATGGGCTATCGTGCAGGCCTTGCGCTAAAGGACATGGAATTCGTGCAGTTCCACCCCACCGGCATATTGCCATCTGGCATATTGATAACAGAAGGTGCAAGAGGCGAGGGAGGATATCTAATCAACAACAAAGGAGAGCGCTTTATGCAAAAGTATGCTCCTGGCAAGCTCGAGCTTGCTCCAAGAGACGTTGTGTCGCGCTCGATGATAAGAGAGATTCAGGAGGGAAGAGGATTCAAGCATGAAACCGGTGTCGATTGCCTTAAACTCGACCTTACGCACCTTAGGGCTGAGCGCATAAAGGAAGCACTTGCCGGCATCCGCGAAATTGGGATTAAGTTCTCCGGCACTGACATCATCAATGAGCCTATAGAAGTGAGACCTGTCTGCCACTATATGATGGGAGGAATTCATACCAATATCGATGGCGCAACTGAAATGGTCGGCCTCTGGGCAGCTGGCGAAGCTGCATGCAACAACACGCACGGGGCGAACAGGCTAGGTGCCAACTCAACATCAGAATGCATAGTGTGGGGTAAGATAACCGGAGAGCTTGCGGCGAGATATGCAACTGGAAAAAAGGTTGACTCCATTAATAGAAAGCAGGTTCTTGAGGAGGAAAAGCGAATATACGATGGGTTGTTCCACGGAAGAGGCGCCGTGAACCCCTATGAAGTGAGAAAGCAGCTGACAGACATGATGGATGAGAAGGCATACATCTTTAGAAACGAGCAGGAGTTGACTAGCGCACTTGAGAAGGTGAGAGAGCTAAAGGGTGCAATGTGGAAACACGTTGAGGACAAAGCCAAAGAATACAATACAAACTTTATCAATGTAATGGAGACAGACTCGATGCTCCGAACTGCTGAAGTCTTGCTTGTTGGAGCGCTCAACCGGCGGGAATCTAGGGGCGCGCACGCAAGAACCGACTATCCCTACCGCGACGATGCGAACTTCTTGAAGCACACCTTAGCCTACTTTACGGGCAACGGCGGGCCTAAAATGACATGGTATCCGGTGGCCTTTACACGATATGCGCCTGTGGAGAGAAAATACTAGAGATGGAAAAAGAAGTAGCTGATCGCAATAATCGTGAGGGAATGATGGGATGGCTCAATCCCCGACGCTATGGATGGGAACGGGTGTCCTACTGGCTGCAGAGGCTAACAGGTGTCGGCCTGCTTGCCTATTTTATCGCCCACATTTATGAAACCAGCCAAATAGCTGGCGGACCTGCCTTATGGGAAGCATTCCTAGAGCTTACGCAAACTACTCTTGGTCATATTATTCTAATAGTGGTAATCGGAATGTGCGTCTACCATTCAGCAAACGGAATCCGCCTGATATTTGTACATGGAGGTAAGGGGCTTGGCAAACCGGGCAGGCCAGACTACCCATACGACGCAGTGTCGCTCAACTACAGGCAAAAATCTGGCATTTGGATTGCCTTGATACTTGCATTAGTCGCAATGCTATATGGAGCATCTGTGCTCTTTGGGGGCGAATAATAAGAAGATGGCAATGCTTCGTGAGAGCCAAATAATGAAAATACACTATATCACAGGCGTTGCAGCAATATTTGTCGTTGCAGTCCATATCATGATGCGCATAGCGATCATGCCATATGGCATGAGTCTTGAATATGAGAATGTAATTGCTAACTATCAAAACATCCCTTACATCGTGCTGCTTGAATCAATACTGGTGCTTGTGTCGATCCATGGCTTTAACGGCCTGCGCGTAATCCTGCTAGAACTGCGTCAGAGCAAGAAGTGGGAAGACGGTGTGACAGTCTTGACGATAGCGGCAATGATTGCCTTAATAGCATACGGTACACGTACCATTATCATAGCTAACGGTCTTGGATTTGAATAAAAATGACTGAACAGTTAATCGAAAAAATAGAAACAATGGAAAAAAAGCATGAAAAGGAAAAGCACCAAAGAGAAAAAGAGTACCCAAAGAGCTCTCTCACTTTAAAGATATACCGAGCTAACAGGCGCGCCGGGGAATCTCCGCACTATGACAGAATAGAGGTGCCAGTACAGCGCTGGACTACCGTGCTTGACGCACTACTGTATGCTAAAGCGTACAAGGACCAAAGCATCGGTATTCGCTATTCATGCAGGATGGCATCATGTGGTTCGTGTGGTATGAAGATAAACGGCATTCCACGCCTTGCATGCTATACCAAAGTATCAGAGCTTCAAGGAAGAGAAATAACGGTTGAGCCTCTTTCTAATTTCCCGCACATTCGAGACCTTGTGACAGACTTTTCCCAGTTCTTTGCACATCACCACAATGTGGAGCCATATATACAGAATGATATCGCAGACATGCAGGAAAAGAACAAGCTAACAGAATTCATTCAAACCCCCGAAGATGTCGACAAGTATCTTCAGTTTTCATATTGTATCAAGTGCGGTCTATGCTATTCTGCCTGTCCTACAGTGGCCACCGACACCCAATTCGCTGGACCTCAGGCGCTTTCTCAGGCCTACCGCTACTTTATTGATAACCGCGACACCGCGCCCAAGGAGAGGCTCAACTTAGTGGACAACAGGCACGGCATATGGCGCTGCCATTTTGCCGGCTCCTGCAGCGCAGTCTGTCCTAAGGGCGTCGACCCTGCGCTTGGCATCCAGCTGCTGAGAGGACACCTTCTGGGGTACTCAAAAAATGAAAAGAAGGTGGCAGAGCTAGAAGAAAGGCAGAAAAGAGATTAGGCGCCCGGTTTGGGCGGGTACTTGCTCTCGTTTACCTGCTTGTTTATAGCATCGGCCATGAAGTGATTGCTGACGTTCACGTTCACTCCGTCCACGCCAGACAACTTGTAGATATTGTCTCTAACGTCCTGTGCTATCTTAAATCCAAAGACTGCAGGGCAGAATGGGCTCGTCAGGTGCAAGTCAACCTTGACCTTGCCTGAATCAATGTCCACCTTGTCGATAAGCTCAAGCTCCATTATCGAAACTCCAATTTCAGGGTCGACTACCTTGGTCAGTTCTTCAAAGATTTTTCTGCGAGTCTGCTGTATCTGCTCTTCCTGGGTCATTATATAAGAATTTCACGGATACTATATTTAACTATTGTATAAAAAGACATCATAATAATGCCGAGCATTACTAGTAAATTAGTTGTTTTTTAAAGCCATTAAACGTAGTTACTTTATATGTGTACGTAGCACCACAGTCATTAGTTTTGGTAAGAGTAGTGAAGCTTGATGGTTTTCGATTCCTATAGTCTATATAGACAAGCCCTATATCGCACGTCCATAAAACACGCTTGTAACAGATAGCTCGGTCTCGGCAAAATGTTCAAACTACGGCAATCTATTGCCCGCAGATCGAACTTCTTGTCTGATACGCGGGAGTACTAAAAGAGATCTTTCAGTAGTCCTCAATGACACGGTCCATATTAAAGCGAGGATTAAATGCATTGCAGTAAGGTCTCAAATAATCAAAAAGTGCTTTATTCCTGGTGCAATTCTAACATTTGCAAGCGCGTTTACTGGACTAATGACAAACTGTGAGTGATAGTACTGACCTTAATTCATCTCTCAAGATACCTAGGCCAAGCCCGCCCAAAAAAGGGCGGGCTGGCCAAGGGTATTATTGACTAAGAAGAAGTAGTAGTAGGTAAAGGACCGCCATTAACACACACCCCCAGCACCGATATCTGTTATGGTAATTACTGACAGTCTCTTCATATTTCGCTATTATTCTCCCATTTATGCCAATGCATAAAGAGATAGAACGCCTATTGTCTTACGAATATGAACTTCTCATTTAACCGTGTGGGCTCTTTGTTGTTCTTAGCCTTAGTAGTTCTAGGAACAACAACGATAACAGGTGACTGTGAGAACGTCTAGAAAAACTATCTATGATGAGTGTGTGGAGGAAGATTAAGGGGTCTCTTGAAGAACAATGATAACGATACTGATAAAAAGAAAAAAACGCTCATTCTCTCATTCCAAGCCAAGAGAAAAAATGACGACAGCACAACTGACCAATTTAAACAGAAATTGGGAATCTATCACTTAGCACAATACTTCAGTACCGAAAGCTTGGCTGTAGATGCCCTATGTGAAAAAGTCTATCCTGTAAATTGGGACCTACCGCATGACTTCCTTTTCCTTCCAGACGAACTCGATAATTTGGCCAACAAACCACTTTGTCGCCTTTGCATGCTAGAGGCTACGACACTCCTCGAGTGAGCAGAACAAGCGAATATCCTTTGGCGTGCTGGCAGTGTATGATAGTCAATAGGGATTCGTGAAAATGGTCGTCAATTCCTTTTTCTTCTTCTTTTTCAT
>JAICHI010000024.1 GCA_025922735.1 Nitrososphaeraceae archaeon
TAGCCTGGTATGTTCACCTTGCGGTTGCCTATAGAAACATGGCCATGGCTCACTACCTGCCTTGCTTGGTAGGGTGAACTGGTGCCAGTCTTTCTCATGACTATTGTCTGAAGACGCCGCTCTAGTAGGTCTTCGATTTTTAGGTTCAGTATGTCATCAAGTGTCGCGTCCTCTCTTGCGAGACCCAGCCTGTTCAAAAAGTTCAGCAGTCTCCTTTCCTTTTCTGCCCTCAGTTCGGCAGAAAGTGCCAAAAGAGCTCGGGCTTGGTTCCTGATCCTTGCGACCTCCGTCTCGGCCCTCCAAAGCTCGCGCTTGTTCCTAAGGCCATAAGAGCCCATGATATAAAGCTCGGCGTTCAGCTGGTCTGTGGTCCAGATCATCCTGGGCCTGTGGAAGGTTTTCTTTGCCTTACGAGGATCTCCCATTTAGCACCACTGTCTATTTCTTGGCTGGCTCCTTTGATGGTGGGGCCGGACTGGTTGTGCCGCCGCCGCCACTCGCAGGAGCAGCAGCAGTAGCTGCAACTGCTGCTGGTGCCGCTGGCGGTGCTCCAGGCATCGCCTTGACTTTCTTGACTCCCACTGCTCCACCCCTTCTGCCAGTGGTTCTAGTACACTGGCCCCTTACTCTTAGTCCAAACATGTGCCTATATCCACGCCAACTCATTACGAGCTTTTCGCGCTCAATATCATTTGAAACAGCAAAACCAAGATCTGAAGTTATCAAGTGATTGTTCGAGCCGTCATCCATGTTCTTCCTCCGATTGAGGTACCATTGTGGGATCCCTACCCTAGCAGGGTTAGAGATCGCCTGCTCGATCTCGCGGATATCGTTTTCAGTCAAAAAACCAACACGCATGTTGGGGTTAATGTTGAGCGACTGAATTAACACTTGAGCAAAATTATAGCCTACACCTTTAATTTCACTAAGAGCAACTATCAATTTCTTGCCGCCTTCAATGTCCTTTCCGGCGATTCTGAGGATATGTTTATACTCGGATACAGACAAGCCAAAATCACAAAACAATATTCAGCAATAAAAACCATGCTGGATGCAACAGGCCAAAAAAAACTTTGTAATATTTACTATGTTGCCATTTGCATGCGCCCTTAGATCTTCAATATTGAATTCCCAAGCTTTTTTTTGGTCAAGATTTTGGATTATTGGCGTGCTTTGATTCCTGCAAAGCATTATAGACTGATTATGGGGGCGGCCCCTGGCGGCTAAACAATTTTGATGAGAGGAAGCAGTCTGACGTTCAAAAATTGCCGGCTGACAAGCCGTCTAAATGGTATAAGAGCAAGCATAGAGGAGAATCAAAAATACTAGAACTGGCCATCAAAAAACCCCGAATTGTGTTCTGACAATCTTTAAATTTGCGACGACTAAGAAATGTCCATCTTCGATATGAGCTATTCCAGAGTACAGGAAACAGTTCACCGCTCTTACACTTCTAAACCAAAGTATAGTGAAATAATGTCAGGCGTCCCCGAGGATTACGAGCAAATTAGGACGCTCGGAGATTTGCTCAATATATGCTACAAACATGTCAATGTTCAAGAGCAGATGCGAAGCAACTTGATTGCCAAGCTGAAAAAAGGGGAACACCCATTCCCAGGTATCATCGGCTACAACGACGATGTTGTTCCTGCCATCAATAGAGCAATCCTGTCGGGCCACGATATGCTGCTTGTTGGCCAGATAGGGCAAGCTAAGACCAAGATTGCAGAGGCGATAGCGCAGAATCTCCTATCGCCAATTCCTATAGTAAGGGGTACAATAACAAGCGATATCCCTATATTAATTCCAGAAGATGAATTGGTCGCGCTCTTGACCGATACTGAAATCTCGAGAACAAAGCCGGAATTCGTGGTTTCGCCGGAATGCGAGGATATCATTCAAGCGAACAAGCTTGAGACCAAGATCGACTGGGTAAGCGGCGCAGACAGGTACAAGTACATACTGTCAACTCCAGACATTTCAGTCAAGGATCTGGTTGGACAGATAGACGCAATCAAGATAGCCAAAAAGGGGGTCGAGCTTTACAATATCGAGTCATATTCTGCAGGTCAGCTATTGCAGGCAAGGCATGGCATATTGTGCATTGACGAATTGCCGGTACTCGATCCACGCAAGCAGGTGTCTCTGCTCAGTGTTCTTCAAGAGGGTAAGTTTACTACAGGGGCCTATCCGATCGTATTCAAACCTGATGTCAGAATAATTGCAACTGCAAACCCCATCGACTATACGCACTCAGGTAAGATAATCGAACCGTTATTTGACAGGTTGAGAAGCCATATCGACACCCACTATCCCAAGACTGTAGAAGACGAGATGCTGATCATTACTCAGGAAGCAAAGATTGCAGATGCCAAGAATGTTATGTTGCCTGTATTCATGATAAAAACGATAGCTAAGATAACACAGATGACTCGTGTGCACCACGACGTGAACCATGATAAGGGAGTCAGCGTTAGGATGTCAGTTCATTCGATGGAGATGGTGGTAGGAGAAGCTGAACGTACACGCTCCATTATATATGGCATTAAAGCGGTCCCGCGCTTTTGTGACATCCATTGCATCCATCAGTCATCCAAATTTGAGCTTGCAGAAATGGAAGATACTCGCCAGAATAGAAAGAATGTGCTTGATTCTATAATAGAAAGTGCGCTGAAGGAAGTGTCACTTGAATACATCCAAAGGCTAGCCCCAGAACAGTTGACAAAAGTCAAGAACGATTTTGCAAAGAACAAGACATTTCAGGTTTCGCAAACAATAGTTGGCGGCAGCGGCAAGAGAGTCGACTCCGACTATGAGTCACAGCTCTCTAAGTTCCCTGCACTCAAGCAGGCGGTGAATGAAACAATTGCTAGAGTAGAACAAGAGCAAAAACAGCTGATCGAGCAAGCGCTGCAGCTTGGAATAAAGACAGACAACATCTCCCTGAGCCAGGATCTCAACGGGGAGTTTACGGCATCTGTGACCGAGGTGATACTTGAAGGCCTGCGGCACACCCAGCCTCCACTCTTGGACAAAAAGGATACCAACTTCTATGACCTCGCATAATAGTGGTGCCCTCGGCAGTAAGAAATTCATATACTTTCCACTTAATAAAGAGGGTCAGGAGCAAAGGCAGGAAAGCCAAGGTGAGCGTGAGCTCACTCGCACTATGCTAGACAAACTGCTCAAGGCAATAGGAAGAGAGGCACTGAAGGAAAAGACGCCTAGTTTGCAGGAGCTTGAGCAGACCCTTCAAGGTGTGATGTCATCGCTTTCAAAGCAACAGGAAAGCAGCCAACAACAGCAGAGGTCGGGATCGTTGGCCGATTCAAGGGACGAAAGCAGAGACGAGTCTGGCACGCCCTTTGTTGCGTACCTGATGCAAAAGGGCTATCTAAAGGATTCTCCAAAGTGGCTTAGCGCTAAGGGCTTTACTGCAATAGGTGGCAAGATACTTAGTGATGTAATGAAGGCCCTCAAGGCCGGCGAATACGGCACGCACGAATCACAGATCCGCGGATCGGGGTCACTTGTGCTGGATACTACTAAAAAGTATGAGCCGGGTGATGATATTAGGTTGCTTAATGTTCCAAAGTCGCTGCTGAACACAATCCAGCGTACAGTAAAGGATGGTGGCAATCTAAAGCTGCCGCTCCAAATTGATGCGGATGACTTCGAAGAATACGAAACAATGCAGGATGTCCGTGTTGCAGTAGTATACTGTATCGACCTTAGCTCCACTATGCGGTATTCATCAATGTATGGAGACATGAGCAGAATTGAGGCCGCGAAGCGTGCACTCTGGAGCCTCTATTTGCTGAATCGTAATTTCTTTCCCTCAGACTCCGTCTATATTGTCGGGTTTGGCGCACTTGCATCCAAGGTGGCACCACATGACATACCTTATCTAAAGACCTTTGAGCCCGGCTCTGACTTTTTGCACTACACTAATTACCAGGCTGCGTTCAGGCTGGCAAACAAGATATTGCAAAAGGATGGCGCCATTAACAAGCGCCTAGTACTTGTGACGGATGGTCACCCCAGTGCGTGCTTTATAGATGACAAAAGCGAGCAGGACAAAATAATGTCGCAGAGACCCTATTCCCACTTCTACACACCAGACCGTGAGACCCTTGACGGTATCAAGCAAGATCATAGTATGAACCTTGACATTGCATCAGGTGAGCTCGTGTACCTTTGCTACCGCTACAGACAAGTCGACCAGTATATTGGCGAACGTACCATTGTCGAGGCAAGAAAAGTCCACTCAAAAAATATTGAAATTGATACTATAATGATCAGCGAAGAGGATTCTTTGCTTGGATATGTAAATGAAATGGAAAAGTACGTCAAGGGGCGATCATACTACATCAATCCCGCGGACATTGACAAAGTACTGTTGACAGACTACCTTAACAACAAGAGACAAAAAACCATAAGGGCGCATTAGTAGTAGTAATAGAAGAGAAGAGCAGAAAAAAATATGTGGAGAAGCTTAATATACTGACGGGAATTTGTTTTGGATAAGCAAATACTATGCTGATTATCTTTGATGTGGAGGGTGTTCTGCTTAACGCTGAGTACCTTCCAGTTTTAGCTCAGGTCATGGGTCCCAGAAAAGAGAAAGAGATCTGGGACATCACCAACGCCGGCATTAGAGGCGAGATCAACTGGGAAGAGGGGCTCAGGCGCCGAGTACGAGCACTGCGGGGGATTAGCTACGAAGACGCCAAGAAGATAGGCGAAAGCCTGCCAATAATGCCAGGCGCAAAAGAGCTTTGCTCTGCGCTCAAGAAGGCGGATTGGAAAATTATTGCAGTATCCGGAGGCTTTACAATAATCACAGACAGGCTGAAAGAGGAGCTTTGCATTGATAGGATATTCTCTAACGAATTAGTATTCAAGGATGGCAAACTGGAGGATGTGATAATGAATGTCACATCAGACAAGGCAGCTGCAATCAGGCCCACGATAAGACAATGGGATATCCGGAAGGAGGATACTGTAGTAGTGGTAGACGGTGCCAATGACTTGAAGCTATTTGCTCTGGCCGGGTATACGGTAGGGTTCTGCCCTGTAGACATGGTGAGAGAAAAGGCCGATGTTTCCATTGACAAGCGCGACCTGAGCCTACTCTTGAACTTGTTAAAAAAAAAATTTTGGTGAGGCCGTATTGATAAATGCAGCAAGCAAGAAGCATTAGTAACCAACTGATTTTTTAACACCTTTCTTTCAATCACTGCAGTTGATACAGATTACCTCCATTCGAATTTCAGATAACATTAGGTTGTATAACGATCTTAGCGCAATGATCCTTGAAGCTATCGGTCATAGCCAAATTGAAATCCAGGATGGTGATATTCTTGTTGTCACGCACAAGATCGTATCAAAAGCAGAAGGGCGTATTGTAGACCTAGCCAGTATTAAGCCTTCGACAAAGGCGATTAGCATGGCAAAGGAGCATGATAAAGATCCACGCGTAATGGAGCTGATATTAATGGAATCAACACAAATTTTGCGTGCAAAAAATGGCATAATCATATCAGAAACAAAGCATGGCTTTGTATGTGCTAATGCTGGCGTAGACCAAAGCAATGTGGAAGGTGATACGGCGGTACTATTGCCCGTTGCCCCTGACGAGTCTGCAGGCAGGATCCAGGAGGCTGTAAAGAAAAAGATCGGTAAGGAAATAGCAGTAATAATAACCGATACCTTTGGCCGGAGCTTTAGAAATGGCCAAACAAATGTTGCAATAGGTGTAGCTGGAATAAACCCGATCAAGAGTTACATAGGAACATATGATATGTATGGCAGAAAATTGAGAGTAACTGAGATTGCGGTGGCAGACGAGATAGCCTCTGCCGCCGAGCTTGTAATGGGTAAGGCTGAAGGCACGCCAGTAGCCATAGTTCGAGGTTATATCTTTGAAAAAGTATCAAAAACATCAGTCAAGTCGCTACTGAGAGCAAAGGAGCGAGACCTTTTCAGGTAGGTAGCAACTGTAACATTTAATATTATGATACTATAATTTTACCTGATTCACTACTATGAATGCTTCACCTACCAAGTCAATTGACGTAAGGGGACTTTACTGTCCTGAGCCTGTCTTCCGCACTAAGATGGAGGTCGAGCGCCTCAAGATAGGTGATATACTCAAGGTAGTTGCAGATGACCCTGAGTCTGAAGAGGACATTTCAAGGTGGGTCAATCGCAACGGACATCAGCTGATATCGTTAAACAAGAACGATAAAGATCTTGAATTCGTGATAAAGAAGGCGAAATAGAAAAAATGACAGCAGTCGCAAGACCTGATGTTGTCGAACAAATAGGACAGACACCGCTGATTGAGCTCAGGTCATTTTCTACTGAGAATGTCAAGCTATATGCCAAACTAGAGTGGCACAACCCCTTTGGCTCTGTAAAGGATAGGGCTGCATACTGGATGATAAAGCATGCAGAAAAGATGGGAATCTTGAAGAAGGACAAGAGCATCATTATCGAGCCTTCATCCGGCAACACTGGTATTGCGCTTGCGGGTATAGCAGCTGCACTTGGCTACAAAGTAGAAATCGTTATACCTGAAAAGGTGAGCGAGGAAACAAAGAACATCCTACGCGATCTGGGAGCGACTCTCCATGAAACATCTGACGATTTGTGTCCACGAGTAGGCGCCGGCACGGACCAAAGCATTGCCCTTGCAAAGGCCATTTCAAAGCCAAGGCCTGACATTTACTACATGCCAAACCAGTATGATAATGACACTAATTTCTTGTCGCACTATGAGAGCACTGGCCCTGAGATCTGGAAGCAGACAAATGGTACCATCACTCACTTTCTTACCGGCTGCGGAACAGGAGGTACAATAACTGGTACTGCAACTTTTCTGAAGGAAAAGAACAAGAACGTCCACGCCATTGCGATACAGGCGCAAAAGAACCATCTTCTGCAGGGATTGCGAAACTTTGAAGAATCGGCAATTCCCGAGCTTTTCAAGCGGCGCCTCGGTGTCGTCGACGAATGGATGACTGCAACTAACAAGGACTCATTTGAAGCAGTAAGGCAGCTTGTTGAAAAGGAGACTATGCTTGTTGGACCTTCGTCAGGATCCGTTATGACTTCAATGTTGAAGGTGGCACATAACCTTGATCATGGTATTATTGTTGGCATTTTTGCAGACGATGGCAGAAAATTCAGGAGCCTCTACATCAAGGAAAATGTCCTAACCGAGCAGGAATATGACAGGGCTCTTAAGAGTGCAAAGTATATATCCAAACTGGCTTACTCCTCCTGAACTGAAGGCCCCCCCAGCTGACACGAGTGTACGCAAATCCTATAGAGTGATGTACAAGACCCAAAGAATGAAGTAATATGTGATGAAGGCATATCCTCCCTGGGCATTGCAAGCTACTTGGGCTCATAAGCCATCTGGCACAATTTTACACTCACCGAAAACGCCTGCAAGATTATTATATTTTTTCAGCTATGCTTTCTTTCAGAAAGCCACTTTTCGACATCAATTGCTGCCATGCAGCCAAAGCCTGCAGCAGTTACGGCCTGTCTGTATCTATGATCATGGACATCTCCAGCGGCAAACACGCCTTCAACACTTGTCTTCGTGTGTTGTTTCAGGACGACATAGCCCTTATCGTCAAGCTCGAGTTGTCCCTTGAAAATTACAGTATTGGGCTCGTGGCCAATTGCCACAAAGAGACCACCTGTCTCGATAGTTTTTTCCTTGCCAGTATTTATGTCCTTGATCAGGACAGTTGAAATCTTATTGTTGCCCCTAATGTCTGCCACAACGTTATTCCAGATGAACTCGATCTTGGGGTTTTCAAGGGCCTTTTGCTGAAGGATCTTGCTAGCGCGCAGAAAGTCACGTCTGTGAACTACTCTGACTGACTTACCAAACTTTGTTAGAAATGTTGCTTCTTCCATTGCAGTATCTCCACCACCGACGACTACAATGTTTTCGCCCTTAAAGAAGGGGCCATCACAAGTCGCGCAATATGAGACTCCTCTGCCGCTAAACTGCTGCTCTGCAGGAATACCAAGTTTTCGAGGAGACGCACCTGTGCATACTAAGGTTGCTTCTGCAGTATACGTCTCGGCATGAGTTGTGATTGTAAATGGCCTCTTCTTGAAATCAACTTTGATTACCTCGTCATCGACAATTACTGCGCCAAATCTTTCTGCCTGTTGGCGCATGTTCATCATCAACTCAGGTCCAAATATGCCGTTTGGAAAGCCAGGATAATTTTCTACGTCACTTGTAGTCATAAGCTGGCCGCCGGGCAGGGTGCCTGATATAATGAGTGTGCCCAGGTTAGCACGGGAAGTATAAATACCAGCTGTATATCCGGCAGGTCCAGAGCCAATTATTATTGCGTCGTAGTGCTTCTGATCCCTAAAACTGCCTGATTGGCTGTCGGACAAAGTACAAAGTCACAATTTCGATACCTCTTAATAATTCGTTCGGAACGGCTCAAAATATGGAATAGCATTGCATGAAGACAGACTGACCGAACGCTAAAAACCAAAGTGAAATGGGTCGCATAACTAAAATCCTCCAGCCCTTGGCTGACCTACTAAAGATTTTTTGCCAGATTCCTGTGGTGATTGCATAATGTTCTTTTTTCAATCGTGTGTATCAGATCCTCCTGCCAGTGCGCGTTAAAGAGTCTACAATCTTTGTGATTGCAAAAAGGCTCACCGCTGGTGATAAAAAAGAATATCACCTGTAGGGCATAATTTATGGATGCTGCAGTAATTTTATTCTCATCATTGTAGTCAATGAACCTTCCTGCAAACTTTTTCTTCAGACTGCCATTGTCTGCTGCCATACCGTCAAGCTGAGCAAGGTAGAATTCTCGCGGTTTCGCTGGAGCTTCGATTATGCCGGTTATAGAAATGATCGAAGGGGTGCCGCATATGACAGCACGGCCATGGTAGCGCCAATCATCCTCGCTAAACGTGCACGTCAAAAGAGTGGTGAGTATGATGTGGATATGATCCAGACTGAGTTCTTCAATAGGTATCATTTCTGCAAACATCTTCTGCATAACAAAGCCGTCGTACAGTGGAATCGTCATCATTGTCATGTTGTCTCTTTCTTGGTTTGGCTGCTTTTCAAAGGGCTGCTTGATGTCTGCTATCTTTGCATGCTCTATCATCTTCTCCTCATACCTAAACGGTGGCCTGATGTCTATCTTACAGCTTGGAAAAAGCTTGTCGATCTCCTCAGCCACTATCTTGGCATCAACAACAACTGCTGCTGGTACTGAAGTAGCCTGATTGATGTGAATAAAGCGAGGAAAACCCAATTATTATTATGGAAAAATAGAAAAGTGAAGATATAAAAGGTTACTTCGCCCTCAGTTTGGGCGGACTTGGCATCTCCTTGAGCTTGCCCAATGCAACCTCAGCCGCTTTCTTGCCGGATAGGAGCATTGAGCCAAACGTCGGTCCCATCCTTGGAAGACCATGTGTTTCGGTAACAGACATGCCTGTTGCAATTAGCCCCGGAAATACTTCATCTGTGTAGTTGACTACGGCGTCCTCGCTTCCTTCAACCCACATTGGGTCCATGCCCTTCCACTTGACGTATCCTCGGTCCATCAGGCGCCTGACAGCAACTGAGTCGTGCCCTGAAGCATCGATTACGATCTTGCTTTCAAGCGCGACTGGGTCAACACATGTGATGTTTCTTGGTAGGGCAGAGACCGGCATCCAATTGACTACCACACCACCTACTCGCTTGTTCTTGAGTACGAGGTCATCAAACTTGGTCAGTTGCAAAAAGCGCACTCCTGCATCGCAGGCTGCGCCTATCAGCTTGCTGCATGCATGCGGACCCCATGTGGCGTACAGTCCTTCATTTATCTTCCTGTATGGCACCCCAAGCTCGTCCCAGACCTTTTGCGCTGGTGCTCTCACGGTGACTGGATTCATCATATAACCTCCTACCCAATATCCTCCCCCGAGGTAATTGTTCTGCTCTACGATAAGGGTCCTGACCCCAGCCTTTGCCAGATCTCTGCCAGCGGTAAGGCCGGCTGGGCCGGCACCGATAATTATAACGTCAGAATCCGTATACTCTCTCATTGTTTCATTGAACATTTCTGCAATGGTTCTGGTGATTTCTTTCTCGCTCACGTCGGCAAATATCTTTGCCATATGAGATATCATCCGCCTCTGATGGTTATTAATAGATTTTCAGCTAGCCAAATGTCTTTATAGAATTGGTGTATATGTCTTCGAGATCTTAACTGTCTGACTTAGCTTTTAAACTTGTATGTACTTATCTCTTCTAATCCCTTAGAAGTTCTGTGTCATAATGGAGATTATGCTGGATGAAATCGGTTCGTACACTTGTAACCCTACACAACATCATCATCATCAGACCTTTTACCAACGTATTTCATAGGGACATTACAACTGCTGCTACAGATATTTTTTCCTCTGTCATGGAAAATTCATAGAGAATGGCACATGGCATACTATGAAAAATAAGAACCTCTCATGACACGCCTGCACTTTTGAAAATCATCCTAGTAATGGCGGGCTTGAGTCAGCTGCTTGTAGAAGAAATAGTAAATGTCCTACTAAGACGTTTACATGGTGTAACACATCAAAAAGTTGCTAATCTTTTGCAGGTGGCTTGTTGGTCACGCCAGTTCCAAGTGTATGGTCTATCCTTGTTATCAGATCAATAAGATCGGATTTGTGAGCGTTAAGGTATTCCTGTCCCCTATCCTGAAGCCTTATCTTGTAAAGCCTAAGATCCCTGTGTTCGTCAAAGAACTGCTCTATCATGGCGTTTCCATGCTTTATCGGGCTTACAAGCTCGTCAAAGTGTTCCAGCGTGCCAGCCAAATCGCCTTTCTCAATTGAATCCTTAGCCTGGGTGAGGACTTCTTTTATATCCTTTATCTGTTGGACAGGAGCTGAAACTTGCTTGGTGCCAAAAAGGCCGCTTTTCTTTGTCGCACCTACCTTGTTTGCAATCTCACTGGGAAGTTCATAATATTGCTCCTTGCCGGTAAAGGTCCTCCTTTCATGCTTGATGACAAGACCTTTCATGGCAAGGCGCATGAGTGCATCCTCAACTTCTACCCTGTCCATGGCAGTGACCCATACTATCTTGCCCACATAGTCATAACCTTGTCTTATCGACTCTAGCACGACTACTTCGATGATCCTCCTGAAACCCTCTTCTGCACGTGCATTTTCAAAGTCCCTGTCACGCACTGCCTTGCGGGCGTTCTGAATGTCTATCTCTATAGATCTTTTGAGCGCGTCAAGGCTATCGTCGATCCTGCCACTCAGGCTAAGGTAGCAAGCCTTGTTGTACCAGGACATACCCTCGTTTGGGTTGATGTCTACTGACTTTTCGCAGCATTCAATGGCTTTGTCATAGTTTTTCATCTTATAGTAAGCAAGTCCCTTGAGGTTCCACGTTTCAGCATTGTTGACATCGACCTCAAGCGCCCTATCGTAAGAAGCGATAGCAACGGTATATTCATCTAGGTGAAAATGGGCATATCCTCTCTTAATCCCTGCATCAACATACTGCGGGTCAATCCTTAGCGCAAGGTCAAAGCTCCTTATCGCGTCAAGGAACTTTTCATTAGACATATCGTTGACACCTTTGTTGTAGAGGTCTCGCTTTTGAAAATCGTCCTCA
>JAICHI010000025.1 GCA_025922735.1 Nitrososphaeraceae archaeon
TTGCAGGCTTTAGGTTTGAATTGTCAAAAGATTTGATGAGCCATTCCTCAATTAAATTACAGCTTGTAGGACTGTAAGAACCTTCAAGACAGCACATGTGCTCAAAAGGGCATGTTAAACAGGGAGCCTGTTCTATGCTTGTAGTGTCAACAGGCAGCTTTACTGCAAAAAGTCTGTACGTCCACCGGCCGTTTTCTAGCATCTTTTCGCGGCGAATAAGTGATCGTTTTTCAAGCCGGATCGCAACGCGAGAGCCATCGCGGCTTGTCAAGTCAAGTTCCTTCCAAAGCTCTGACTGCAGTATGCCATCTTTGCCATTGCTAATTATAGTGCGAAAAACTCTGCCAGTGAGATCCTCAATTTGAGCTTCGTTTAATTTCAATCAACACAACCCCGGAGTAATACCATAATAATTATGTTGAACTGATAAATAATCCTTTTTGAGGTCAAATTCTTTGAAAAATAAAGGAAAAAGCAATGGCTGAAAAATTGTTAGAGATAGGTAACTCATTGTGGGCTCGATAGTTATAATAGACTTATCTGGATTTATTCTTCTTCATGTCAAATATTCTATCAAAGTATTCTGTAGACTCTGGCACCATTTCTGCAGCCTCACCTTCCTTGACCATTGCAAGCCTCTTTGCAAGCTTTTTCTTGGTTTCAAGCTGCATCTGGCGCGCAATCTGGATTCTCTGCGCTTGAGGCGATCCTGCGCCATGCATTGACTCTGTCAGATAGCCTACTGCATTTCGCCCGAGAGTCATATTTTCAATGAGCCTCAGTACCCTCATCCTGTTCTCTGTTGACACGCCTTTTCGGCCCTTCAGGTATTTTTCAAGCAGCGGCCCAGTCTCAGGATTGCGGAACTCCTTCTCAGATGGCATCGTCACTACAAGTCCGCCTGCAATGTCTTGTGCAAGTCTGCCTATTTCATATGGAAACCGAGTGACGTTGTGCTTACAGACATTTGCCAGCATGTCGTCATTCTGCCAGTTGCCCGCTGATGTTTTGTGTGCTCGGTATGAAGATGCAATGCCTGCAGCAAATATTGTCTCATTGAGGTGCGTCATTTCAACCAGCTTGTCTTTGATGTGTGACGCGTTTGCCACACCGTTGTAGTCCGCGATGGCTGCAGAGGCTCCAATCAGAATGTCCCCAAGACCTGTCTTGCACACATAGCTTCGGCGATGATAGCAAGTAAAGCGCTCGACCAACATTGAGGCAAATTCATATTCGCCATTCATGAATATAAGGTGGTTTGGAATGAAAACATCCTTGAAGATTATCATAGCTTCCTGGCCTGAATACATGGCATTGCCGGCGTCAATGTTGCCTCCCTCCATACTCCTCGTATCACAGGACTGTCTGCCATAGATATATGTGATACCGGGAGCATCGACGGGAATTGCGCCAATGAGTGCATAGTCTTTATCTTCAGACTTCAATCTCATTGTCGGCATGGCGATTATCCAGTGTGAGTTGATGCAGCCAGTCTGGTGGGCTTTTGCGCCTGTGATGTATACGCCTTTGCTGTCGCGCTTTGTCACGTGCACAAACATGTCAGGGTCTTCCTGTTGAGAAGGCGACAGGCCACGATCACCCTTGACGTCTGTCATAGCACCACCGATCATCAAGTTTTCCCGTTGCAGCATCTTAACGAATTCGACTAGGCGCTTATGATACTCAGTGTCGTGTTTTTGGTCGATTTCATATGTAGTTGAATATAATGAGTTAAGTGCATCCATGCCTACGCAACGCTGGAAGCAGGTGCCAGTGAGCTGTCCAAGCTTCCTTTGCATCCTGTTCTGGTCAACTAGGTCCTGCGCGCTTTCTACAATGTGCAAGAACCTGTTGACTTGCAATCCTGTCAGCGAAGAATGGGGTGCAGCAAGCTGTGGATCTTCCGCCGCAAGGTCATAGGTCTCTGCCACTGCATTTATTGATGGCCGAATCATTGGATGATCAACAGGCTCTTTTATGAGCTCTCCAAAAAGATATATCTTCAGATTTCTACCTCTGAGACTTTCAATATATTCTGCCCCGTTCTTAATCGGCATATAAGAGATATAGCACTGAATGTTTATTATACTTTCTCAAGTGCAATATAGTAAAGAAATAATATCATTTGTTGTAATTTTTACATAATTGTAAGGTGGCTACTTTGTACTTGAAACCTTCATCGACTAGTCCCCTAGCAGCCCATTCGCCTTTTTAATGAGTAAGAAATCCTTGTCAATACCATTTCAATATTCTTCTTTACAATCCTTCTTGGATCGGACTGCAGTAAAAATTGTCGCCATTGAATTAGCACCTAAAAGGCTTCACGCAATCTTCAAAGAACTTCTTGATCTGGTCTTAGTTTGGTTGCGATTCAATTTAATGAAATTACTATAAGATCCAGTATTAATGTCTTGATCTTTCAACATGCGTCTTCAACATTCATCTAAATCTTGTTTCTGTTGCTGACACTTTTGTGGCAAATGTGGCTTCTTCCAATTCCAACAGCTTCTTTTCCATATCTTCGATCTCTTCTTAAGATACGCGTTGCTCAATCAAGATTAAATATACATTATACAATACATAAGATCACTGGATATAGGTCTGGTTGGTCTTGTCAAAGTTCCTGACAACTTGAAAATCCCTACTGAACTGTGACTGAACCATTGACCTTAGCTCAGGATATATCGCGGATGGACCCTCCTTTGCCATCTTGGTTGCAGTATGATCATTACCCAACATCCACTTGCACAGCTCAAAAGTCATCTGGCGCACAGTGTTCTCATCTACGATTCCAAGACTGTGGAGGTATTCATGGGCGAGCACCATGAACATGTAAGAGTTATACTCTTCGGTTGATTTGACTATCTTTTTCAATGTGATCAAGAGATATGTGTTAATCACTATTGCGTTTGAGCCCAGCATATGGTAGGCGCCAAGGTTGCTTGGCATCATTTGCAGTATTAGGCTCAGTCCTGCTCGGTGCAGCTTGAACTTTTGCAAGACTACTGCCTTCACTAATTCAAAGGTTTCATCAAAGTCCTTCAGGCTTGCAATCTTTTCTCCAAATTGCCTCTGCTGTTCTGTAAGCACTATTATTTAATGAGCACTAGAGCTGTATAAAGTATGATAGCAGTAACTACGCAATCTTTTTACAGCCAAAATATGGCTTTACTGACGTGGGAGCAAAAGCCAAGCAGGTCAACCTGCGCGACATAATAGCCAACTACCCTGATTTTCCCAAGCAAGGAATACTGTTTCGCGACATAAATCCTGTTTTCAAAAGGAACGATGCCTTGAACTATATCGCCGATGAGTTTTACCGTATTTATGGCAAGGCAAAAGTAGACAGAGTGGCCGGCATTGAATCCAGGGGCTTTATCATAGCTACAGCACTTGCCCTCAGATTCGGCAGGGGCATTGTGATGGTTCGCAAGGCAGGCAAGCTGCCGGGTAGAACCGTCAAGAAATCCTACGATATTGAATATGGCAGCGCGGTAATGGAGATTCAACAAGATGCGATAGACAAAGGCAACAGCATACTGATCGCTGACGACCTGATAGCAACAGGTGGGACTGCAGCAGCCGCTGCGCAGATGATCAAAGATCTGGGGGGCAAGGTGGCTGGCTTTGCGTTCATAATCGAACTTTCAGACTTGAAGGGTGCTGACAGATTGCGCAAGATGGGCTATAATGTTGAGTCATTGGTGACTTTTCATGGAGAATAGCGCGGATATTGGCATAATTGGCGGTACTGGCATCTATGATCCAGAACTTTTTAGTGCAAAACGTGAGATCAAGGTGCATACGCCTTATGGCGAGGCTTCCGATCTTGTGACAATAGGCGAATATTCAGGAGTCAAAGCAGCTTTTATACCGCGCCATGGACGAGGCCACAGGATACCTCCCCACAGGATAAACAGTAGGGCAAACATATGGGCTTTACAGCAGCTTGGAGTCAAACGCATTATTGCCCCGTCTGCTGTTGGAAGCCTTAAAGAAGCTTTCAAGCCTGGCGACATTTCAATTCCTGATCAATTTATTGACTTTACAAAAAACCGCCATTACACATTCTACGATGGGGGGCAAGTATACCATGTTTCTTTAGCTGATCCATTTTGCCCAGAGCTACGTGACATTGCGATCGATAAAATAAAGAAACTAAAGTATTCACTGCACAGCGAGGGAACATACATCTGCATTGAAGGGCCGCGCTTTTCCACCAGAGCAGAATCAAGATTCTTCCGCGACGTAATGAAGGCAGATATTATTGGCATGACGCTTGTACCAGAGGTTAACCTTGCAAGAGAAGCCGAAATCTGCTACTTATCTATAGCCACCATCACCGACTATGATGTTTGGGCAAATCATCCGGTGACCTCTGCCGAGATAATCGAGATGCTTGCCAAGAATGTGGAAAAGACAAAGAAATTGATTGCAGAGTTGGTGGCTACAATTCCTGCGGCAAGAAACAAGTGTACCTGCAGCAAGACACTTGAAGGCGCTCTAGTCTGACTGCGGCGGCTTCGATCCTTCCGGCAAAATAATGTCACCTTCAATCAGCTTGCGCTGAATCGTTATTTGTAGCTGCTCCGGGTCAATCCCCATTTTCCCTATTTTGTCTAAATTGGTCTTGGATATTTTGATGCTTGCATTGTGACCTCCAATGCGACCAAATGCTATTGCAGTAAAGCGGAATTCCTGACCCTTGACGACAAAATACCCAGACAGCTTACTTGCTATTTCGCTCCCGCTAGCGCTTTTTACAAACACTGTAACTGGAACGTCATCATCATCGCGTATCATTTTTAGTTGGCGCATCCGTCACTTCTATGTTACGGTTGACATTCTCTTCGACCAAAAAGCTCCACCACTCAGGGTCAACGATTTTGAAGTCCTTGACATTCACTTCGACTGCATTGTCATCTGCATCTGTAAATGTCATCTTGCCTTCTTTTATCATCTTGATAAGCCGCCAGCGCTTGTGACCTTTGAAGCTTCTGTTGATCGCCACAGCCCACTTTTTGTCTTTATCAATCTTGGGCATGCCAAGGTAATCGACAATTTCTAAAATCCCTAAACGCTTTTCTTCACAAAACATTTCCTTTGTCAGAAGGCTTCGCCAGATGTCCACTGAACCCATCGTCCTGCCATTTTCATTGATGTTTATTACACCAAAGTAGACTACCTTGTCGCCGCCAGTTGGGTCTGAAGTGGTCATTATGATAATAATCCTTGTTGCATGTTGCCACCTATTTAGTTCTTGCATCCTCATATGGCTTTTCAAGCACGATGCCGATGTTGTCGATCTTGAGGTTCCTTTTGAAGGGTATGTGCTCTTCCTCGCAGCGCCTCCTGTAGCGATTGGTTATTGCAAACCGGGGATGGAGTGACTCAAATTCCGTCTTTGTTATTTCAATGACCATGCCTCTGTTGACCAGCGATTTTGCTGCAGCAAGCGCGCGGTGCTCATCGTTCCAGCCAAGTGCACTTGAAATCTTGGCTGGGTCCATTTTGCCTTTTTTCACAATAGCGATGTAAACCTTGGCTTCGTCTTCGCTTATCTTGAGTTCTGAAATGATGACTTGCTCTATGTTTGATGAATTGACTGTCATGTTACTTTTCTTTCTAATTCAAGCGATTTGAGTATATGTCTTCAGAGTGCGGGAGTTAGGTTGCCTGATTACTACAAAATTACTCCGTTCAACAAATGGCTTTGCCGCTTGAGATGAATTGCTTTCTGCAGGGTTAGGACATCGCCTCTCTTTCCAAGTCATGTGATCCCTCCATTTGCCATTTTGCCAAGTCTCGGGAACCCAGGATTTATTGTCAAATGGATAGAGTTGTGCATAAAACAAGAGATTAGAATTGCACCAGATTGCAATATTTTCCGTAGCGGTTCTCCACATCGTCCTTTGTTATCGACAGGAGGCGTTTGATCCCAAAGTCTTCAACAGCAAATGAGCCCATTACGTTGCCATAGATCACCGCCTCCTTCATTGTGGCGAAATCCATCATGCCCTTGCGAGCAATGTGACCGAGAAAACCACCTGCAAACGAGTCACCGGCTCCAGTTGGGTCGACTATTTCGTCAAGAAAAAATGCTGATGCTGGAAACACCAGGCCCTCTTTAGTAAAGAGGATGGCACCATTCTCACCCTTTTTGATTATCGCAAATTTCGATCCCCATGACATTATCTTTTTGGCGCATTTTGCAAGGTTAGCCTCCTTGCATAAAAGTCGCGCCTCATTGTCATTTATCACTACTCCGTCAGTCATCTCTATCATCTTGACTACGTCGTCACGGCTCCCATTTATCCAGAATTCTATAGTGTCACAGACTACAAGCCGGGGGTTCTGAAAATGCCGTAGGATCTTGATGTTCTGCTTTGGGTCATTGTTTGCAAGATATACGTAATCAGACTTGATATATTCTTCAGGGATGACAGGATCAAAGCCTGCTATGACTCCAAGCTCAGTCTTATTAGTAGTCCTGTTTGACAGATCGTAATCAAATGAAGAATCATAATGAAATGTCTTGCTCCCCTGTATGATGATGATCCCCTTTGTATTTATGCCCTTTGAGATGAGGGCCCTTATATGTTCAGATGGCATGTCCGATCCTACTGCTGCCACTATCGAGGTGGGGACAAACATGCTTGATGAAACAGAGGCAAAGGTAGCAGCACCGCCAAGTATTCTGGTCTCTGTCCGAAAAGGAGTACGTGTTGTGTCTAGTGCTACTGTGCCAAAGACCGTCAGCAACGCCTATTTGGTAGCCAAGATAGTTTCACTATTAAATGCTTGCAGGCACCATTAAATAGAAAGCAACGTAATCACACATTTGCTTGCGGCTAGTCGTTGCGATCACCGGCGCATCCGGTGTCATTTACGGTATTAGGACACTTGAGGTTCTCAGCAGACTGAAAATTGATACACACCTTATTATCACAGAATGGGGGGGCAAGAACATCAAGATAGAGACCGACAAGACAGGTGACTATGTTAAGTCGCTCGCAACTAGGTGTTATGAAGACGACAATATGGCCGCACCTGTTTCAAGTGGCTCGTTCAAAGTCGACGGCATGATTGTCATTCCCTGTAGCACTAAAACACTGGCTAGCATTGCAAACGCCTTTGACGACAGCTTGGTCTCAAGAGCGGCAGGCGTTTGCATAAAGGAACAGCGCAAACTTGTTCTGGTTCCAAGAGAGACTCCGCTGTCAAAGATACACCTAGAAAACATGGCCAAGCTTGCAAGTACCAGCGCAGTAATTCTGCCCGCCATGCCAGGATTCTATCATAGGCCAAAGACAATGGATGATCTGATAAACCATCTCGTAGGCAAGGTACTTGATCAATTCAGTATCGATCACAGTCTTTTCAAACGCTGGAGTGGAGGCTAGTAGAGAGAAATAGGAAAGATTGGGCATAAGTATTCACAATCTCGCACCACTAGTTAATTTAGGATATACCGGATATGCCGGGCGGCTTGAGGCGAACTGGCATACATATAATTTGATACCCAAAAAAGAATGCAAACCTATCGGTTGACTTTATAGCCCCACCATGTTTACATTAAGAGTCAGAGAACGTAATTTTGTCGTGATTTTCTTCCCACAGGCGCATCTTGTCCATCTTGTCTTTTCTCTTTGCACCCTCCAGCATGTTGTAGACAGTCTTGTGCATGCTACCCTTGGCGAGCATGGCTATTGCTTCAGTTGTAAGCTTGATCTCTCTAAAGTTGCCGATAAGGCATACAGTATGGCCATAGACGGATACATATGAGCCGCTCAATTCTTCAATCATTCGACGCGCCTTGCCTCCTTCGCCAATTATCCTGCCCTTGATGCGCTCAAGGGCGTTTGGAGACTTGCCAGTATAGTCATGTAAATCGATCTGTTGGAATATTAGCTCCTCGTCGTCAAAGAGCAAATAAGCTCGTTGTGGGGAGAACCCTCTTGAAATGGCGGTTATCACTTCGATCGCCCGAAAAGCTTCCAGACGCTCAGCGGAGCTGTTGCCTATGATCATAGTATCGCCAGTCTCGCTGTCAATTTCAATTTTGACGCCGCATCTTTCTTCAATTTGCTGCTTTACTTTTCCGCCTTTGCCAATCAGGACACCTATCCTCTCCTTTGGAATCTTGACTATGTGCTGGAAGCTCATTATTTTGTGTCACCTCTAATCTTTTCTATTACTTGAGCAGTGGGGAGGACCTCGATTCCTCGCTTTTCAAAGAACCTGTTTATGTTAGAGACATCGCGGAATAAAAATTGTTTGGAATTTGGCTGTTGAATATCGATAGCAGATCCAAAGTCAAACAACATGATGCCGAGGTTAGTCTTGAAAATGTTGTACTCTGACAAGTCAGCATGCACCAATTTGGCTTTTTGGTACAGCATAGTCATCTGCTCGATCACCTGCTGATAGTCGTTCAATGTGATTTCTTCTGTATTTATTAGTGCCGGCATAGGATTCCCTTCGCTGTCAGCTACAAACTCCATTACAAGCACATTCTTCTTGACTGCTATCGGCAAAGGTACCCTTACTCCGGCGGCGTGCGCTGTATGCATGTTCTTGAACTCCTTTCGAGCCCATGTCATTATAAGGCTGCGAGATCCCCGCTTTATGTCAGAAAATCTAGGATCACCAGCGATGTATTGCATCCGCTTTTTGAACTCGGCGCTTACTATGAGATATATTTTGACTATTCGAAGGGAGCTATCTGGCGCAACTGCAAGGTATACTTTAGACTCTTTACCTGCTGCAAGAGAGGTCTCGATATACTGTATAATGCCATCGCGCCTAAGTTCATTTATCGTCATGAGAGTGGGCATGTCAAATACATTATCGAAAACGTCGTAATCTTCAGACATCTTGTTTAGGAATCTACTTTTGCGTTCATATTTTGAGAGCCATCTATCAGCTCGGGCTGCCGCCTTGTGCTTCTCCTCTCGGGGCAGCTGCTGCTCATCAGGCTCCTCTTCTGACAACATGCAAAAGTTAGTGCTCTTTTGTTATATGTGTAATGCTAGGATGGACAATAATATTCAAACTGACATAAAAGCACAGGATAACGGACTCATATTCCTTCTCCAGTCACAGCAATGCTTACCTGAAATTCTATCTAGATAGAAAAGCCATAGAAGGCAAAGGCAGGTACGCTGTGAGACTGTTTGAAATGAAGAGGTAGACAAGAGAAAGCAAAAGGTACACTAATTGATATAGAAAACAAAAATCAATAAACAGAGATAGCTGTAATCTAGCACCTGCTCTTCTAGACATTAGAACATTTCCATATCGCGTTGATTTTACATTTGGGATAAAGGTTTTTTTCGTCAGTGCTGAAATTTGTAGATCATGAGAAAAGGCACGCCGGCAATTTTTCTTATACTAACCTCTTTTGCCAGCTTCATCTCAATTGCCTGTTTTATTATCCTATTGCCTACAAGGTTTGCGATGTCACATTTCTGGAGAAGTTGCCGGGCATAGGGCTGCTCGATCACTTCCTGTTGATAATATTCCCGTGTAAGGTGGACTACAAGCCCATTCTGCTCCAGCTTTGTCCCAATCAAGTCGATATCGCAGATGTCGACCATCATTGAGCCTTGGTAGCGCATAGTTCTCGCTGCATAATATGACAACTGTCGCTAATTGGCAGCACTGCATAATGAGGGTTTTGCTGTCATCATCAGATGTAGGTTTCAATCTTGATGTCAAATGATCCGTCCTCACGCTTCTTACGGTTAGTGACAAACCCAAGCGGACTTAGGATCGAAATGACTGCATTGATGGTTCCACCGTAGCCACATATATGGAAGAAAGAGTTTTCAGGGGTAACTTTTTCACCAAATGCTTTTTCAAGTTGAGATTTACAACCGTCTTTGCCTACAAGTAATGTCTCCACTCTGCCTACGTTTCCCCTCCAGTCACGCGACAGCTCATGGTCCAATCTGCTTACCGTCGTTAAGTATTTGAAATTCGGATCGCTTTCAGACATGTTCTTAAGCATGTCACAGTAGCCAAGTTCCTGGACGTATTTTGCTCCATGAAGCAGTACTATTTCTCTTTTTGACTTGATGTTTTTCAAATGTAGGACATAGCTGATAAAAGGCGCAAGACCTGTTCCTGATGCAACCAATATTAGTCGTCTTGTGTCTGGCGTCCCATCGGCCTTCTGGTCCTCAATGGTGAACGCGCCGGCAGGGTTGCGCCAGTAAAGGGGATCGCCTTCAAACATTTTGAAAAGTTTGCTTGTAAACTTGCTCATTACGTCTTCTGATGCAGACTTGATGTAAAACTCGAAATACCTTTTTTCTTCAGGAGGCGATGATAGTGAGTACGGCCTGTATGTTATGTTGGGATGATCATCCAGCTTCAGCCCAAGTGCTACGAATTGGCCAGCCTTAAAGTCAGGCACAGATCTTCCATCGGCAGGCTGAACCCGGATTATTGCAAGATCGGGAGTCAGGCTCTTGTGATAGTTTATCTTACCTATATGAGGTGGCGCCTGTTCACCTAGACTCATATTTACGATGTCTGAGGATACTTGGGTATATGTTTATATCCTTTTTATTAGATGAGACTAGAGTTAGGCTGGTTTGGCGAGCAA
>JAICHI010000026.1 GCA_025922735.1 Nitrososphaeraceae archaeon
ATCCTGATTTGAAGTCATTGCAAAGCTGACATCATCAGCTACTTCCAGGTTAGCGTTTAGGATGAATTCACTATCTCCAACGTTCTCAAGTATATCAGGATCATTTATGGTCTGAACAACATCTAGAAAGGAAGCGTTGCAGTCAATGGTAATGGTGTTTTCTGACGCTTCGTAGTCTATACATTCTCCTCCCTCTGCAGTAAAGCGAAGATGATGGTGGTGGTGCTCATAGGGTATTAGGCCTGTTATAATGAAAAGAAGAATAGCAGTAGCACCAGTGATAGAATTTTTGCTAAGAATGCTCATGCGAATCTTACTTTGAGCATTACATGTAAAGTTCAAGAACTTAAATAAATCTGCTTCTTCTGCTAGAAGAAGCTACAGTCCTAAGCAAGCTTTGCGGTTTTCTGTCGTGGATGGAATCTCTTACCACTTGGACTTGTGACTTATAATCTAGATATAGTTCTTGTCCACAGTCTCTACATTGAAACGTGTACATTTGTCTACCAATAATGTCATGAGATGTCATGTCTTTGAACGATTTTTCATGTTCTAGGTGTCTTGACAGACGAACCAAACTCATGATGTAAAAATGCATTTTGTGTGGACAGCAATGTTTTGCTGGTTGTAGGAACCTATTATCTGGTCAGCCATCAAGACCTTGCCATCATCCCTTGGTAACTCCAAGAATAAGCGTCGGTAACTTGGCAGCAAGTTGCCTCCGATACTGCAAGCTTGCTTGACTTTTCTATCAGCTGATACGATGTTGGAAAAAGATTCCGCTGGCCCTCCTATCACTTTTTTCTTATTCTTTTTTTCATCATAAAGTGATTGATGTTGTGCTATGATCTTTGACTCGAGGTTTCTGCTTCTGCTGTCCCACTCTATAGACATTTACTGGAAAAGACCCGACACATGAGGCAGGTCATATCATTTACACCGATGCATATGATTCAGCATTTTGTTCAGATGAAGCAAACGTTATTAAACAACTAGAACTGCTTTTCTAAAAGCAGTTTAAGTTATTTACGAATGCATGACGCTTTTCTATGTCTAATAGCTATGGTTAGTAGTGTAACAAAGATGAAGATATATTTTTGCTCTACAGGCCGGAAATCCCTGCCTACTGCTGAAATATACTCAAAGGTCTTCTTGCAAGATATTATTCTTGCTTGGATAGTTTTGTCGAATCTCATCTTACCATATGACCGTTATCATTTAGAAGCATCCAATTTCAGAAACTTTCCATAATGACATTTCAATCACAAAAAATTGTGGTTTAACAGTCGCGCCATATTTGCAAATCCTGCAGCTACCTGGCGACTATTGTGATATTTCTATGTTTCCAGTCTCTTCTTCTTTCTCTTCTTCTTCTTCGCTGACTGGTTGGTGAGCCGTTTCCTGAAGCTTCTCCACCTTCCTTGCGAAGACAAGATAGGTCGTATGTCCAATCATCCTCATCGATGGACGGGTCATTCCCTCTCTTGCCTCCATATTGCGGATCATAAGTTCTACACAGTCTATATCAGCGTAACCGCATTTCTTTAACTGTGCTGCAGTTTTTTCGATCTGATTCATCGTAGGACAGATAGCTACAAATGCGCCGCCGCCTTTTAGCGTGTCATATACCTGATCGACTATAGTCCATGGATCACCAAGGTCGACGGTTGCGACATCAGCATCGCGGACATCGATGCCTTGATGTGGATCGTGCTGACGGATCGTCACGTACTTGTCCATACCGGCCTTTTCGAGGTTGCGCTTTGCTATCTCCATGAACTCAGAATTGACGTCAAAACTGTATATGTGACCCTCCGGCTTGACGATGCTTGCCATGAAGGTGGCGAGTGCTCCACTGCCGGTCCCTACCTCCAGTACCTTTGAGCCGTTTTTGAGCCCAGTTCGAGCGGCAATGTATCCTAAATCCTTTGGATAAACTATCTGTGTTTTGCGCTCTGACTTCATTATAAAATCATGTATGGTGGGCTCCATGAGGAAAATGAGCTTTCCTTCGGTGGTCCTGACTGCCGAGCCATACTCCATGCCGATTATCGAAGAGACATCAATTATCCCAAGGTGCGTATGGAACTTTTTATCCCATGCCACTTTGGTAAGCCACTTTTTGCGAGGAGTATGAAACAGCAGCACATAAGAGCTTTCCTCGATCTTTGTCAAGGCAAGCGGATAGTTGCACGTATGGAATAAAAATCAATCTAAAAGGTAGGTATATCATCGTTTGTAAGTATTCAGTAATATCTTGGCAGGCATTAAGATTGCTTTCGAAGTCTTGTAGAAGACCCTGCAAACTAACCCAAAATCAGATCCGATGAAAAAACTCTCTTTTCAAAGGGATGAGATAATGATGCGTATGCATTGCCTGCTATTGGTATATGATGTGAAAGGATAAAGGTGCAACTATATATGGTTATGATAGCAAGGGCTTCAATACAGTCACAATAGTTTACCCTCTATGAAGACAGCATTACATTCGATCAAGCGCAGTTATTCCAAGCACTTCAAGCGTGTTTTTCAAAGCAATACCAAAGGCTTTAACGAGGCCGAGGCGAGCCATCCTCACTTCGTTATCTTGTTCTCTTAGCACAGGCACCTTTTCGTAAAAGAGATTGAATGCCATCGCAAGGTTGTACGCATAGCGTGCAAGCGACTTCGGACAGAGCGACTTGGCTGCATTCTCAACCACAAGGTCGAGTTTGGCTATCTCCTTTATCAGAGCAATTTCTGACTCGTTTGTCAGCCGGTCAAATGCAAAGTCTGTTTTTCCTGCAATAATGCTTTGTTCTGACTTTTCCAATATGCGCTGGGACCTAGCATATGCATACTGCAAATAAGGTCCAGTGTCGCCTTCAAGGCTCAGTGACTCTTTGATGTCAAAGGTAATTATCTTGTCAAGGTCTTGTTTTATCATGTTGTAGCGTATGGCGGATATCGAGATCTCGTCTGCTATCTTATTTAGCTGCTGATCCGAAAAATCAGGGTTCCTAGTCTTTACTTCCTTGTATGCCTTGGTATGGAGAGCATCAAGAACATAGTCGGCATTGACGTAAATGCCCTTCCGGCCTGACATATGCATAAACTGCCTATCACCGATATCGATTCCAAACTCCTTGGCAGTGTCGGAGCTGAGGGTCACTGCCTCATAGCTGAGGTGGAAATATTTGTGGCTGCCGCCGACTCCAATCTTTGACAGCACCTGTGAGATTATCCTTTGGAGTCTTGACTGTCTTGAGTCAATTATCGTTATTACTCGTTGACCACCATTGAATTTTTTACCAATAGACTTACTATTGCTCCCATCAGCAAGGGTTGTAGCATAAAGCGTTGAGCCATCCCACTGCTTCGTATATTCTTGGTAGTAGAATGGATCTTCAACAAGCCCTAACTTCCATGCAGCGTACGGGATGTCTTTTGCAATGTATGTTGCTGTGCCATCGCTCCTTACCAAGACCTTGTCCTCCTCCTCCTTTTCCTTGCCCTCTATCACCCAGCATCCCTTGTTCTTGCCCTCTGTTTCATACTTGGCAATCCCATTGCTTTTTAACAGCTCAAAGGCCTTGCTCCACAACTTTGAACCAACAATGTGAGTTTCAAAATTCAGCAGATCATAATGCGCTTTCATGCGCCAGCATGTTTTCAACTGCTCCTGCAAGACCCGTAGTGTAATTTCCATAGCAAAGCGGGCGATCTCTGATTTGCCTTCCTCTATCTCTTTGAGTACCAGCTTGCGCTTCTCTGCAACCTGTGGATCTTTTTCATATATCTCATTTATCTTGACGTAAACCTCGTCGCCGCAGTAGTGATCAAACTTTTGATTCTTTGTTGGGGGTGCGACTGGAAAGCCTGCAAACTTGAATCCGACTACAATATCTGCTATCTGCACTCCGGAGTCGTCAATGTAATTGAGGACCGTTGTCCTATGGTTTGTTGCCCTCATGATGCGGTATAGAGTGTCGCCAATTATTACATTGCGCATGTGACCCACATGCAGGGCCTTATTTGGGTTAATACTCGTGTGCTCTATGACGATGTGCATGTCCTGTCCAGAGTTAGGGTACCCATAATTCTCAGGGTTTGATAGCACGTGCGATAATGTGGCCGGCGACAAGCGAGCATGGTTTGCCCTGAAGTTAATGTAGCCACCGGCAGGATCCGCCGACAGAATATAGCTGCCTTGTAAACGTGGTCTAATTGCTTCGGCCAGCTCAGTTGCTATTTTGGTAGGAGGCTTTTTTAGATGCTTGCTTAGGAGGAATGCCACATTGCATGACAGGTCGCCAAATGCGTGTTGCGGAGGCTCTGACACATCAAACTCAATTACAGGATAGCCTGCGGATGTAAGTGCGGAGGAAACAAGCTCACGCACCTCGTGGAGTAAAATTCGAAGAGTCATGCTTTTACACCTAGGTAGTTGAATGCGACAAAATCTATTGCTTCGAGAAGGCCGGCACCTTCCCTTCCGGCTACCACATGATCAGCCTTGGTCTTAACACTTTCCTCGGCATGTTCAAGCGCAATACTACAGCCACAAATGTCGTACATCGGTACATCAGTCTCGCTATCTCCAATTGCGACAACCTGTTTGGGGTCCGCCTTGAGCACCGTGAGTGCCTCTTTAAGGCCGTATGCCTTATTGATCCCTTTTTCATTTATGTGAAAAGCGTACTTGCTATCCGAGAGGTAAAGGGGAAGGCGATACTCGTCCAGAATTTTCTGGCCCTCCTTTAGGTCAAAGGTGCGAAGCAATACTACTTCAGTCATTCTAGGAAAGACTGGCTTTATCTTCACACCGCCTATGCTTTTCTTCAGCACTTCGTAGCCTTGCATGCATTTTTCCTTGCTCGCCAAGAGCCTGTGCTCTTGTGGTGCAACTGTGATTACTCCCCCATTTTCGCCAATTGCAATTCTGGTCGTACCGCCAAAGACTGCAAGAACATATGCTTCAATAGATGACCTGCCTGTGACATAGATTACATTATAGCCCATCTTCTCAAGATAGCGCAGCTTCGCAAGGGCTGCAATATGCACCATGCCGCCGCCGTTTTCAGTGAGGGTGCCGTCAATATCTACTGCGAAAACCTTAATTGCTGCTGCCAAGGGCGAAGTTAAAGCACAATCTAAATGTTATAAAAGTGTAGTGCGATATGAATTGGAGTTATACCCTGACCTCGATCTTTTGCCAGCTAGTGTTTAGGGCAACGATAGTCTTGGGTCTGCAAATTGCAATGGAAACAAATAGCCCTGCGAGAATTGTAGAGCCGACTATCACTGATGTTAGCTCATACATTAGCATTTCACACTTACCTCCACACGAGGGTTTTTTCTCCGCGCTTGCCGATTAGCTTTCCCATTCTCCAGGCAGCTTCCATCGCAACAAACGTAGGGGCAAATCCTAGCGCTATAAGCATTAATGAGTTAATGAAGTCTACCACTTTTAGTTAGATCAAAGGTGGATTAATTCTAATTCTACTTGATCCGGCTTGTGATATATCACATGATAAAGTATGTGATAAGAACTACAACTGATCAATCATATGCGATTTTAAAAAACTAGATTGTCAGCTACACAAAGTGTGGCTATCAGAAGACAGACAAGAGGAAATATGGCCAAGAAAATGGATAAAAATAGTGCAAATCAATCTTCGCAAACTTAAAGTAAAGGTATGTAATAGGCAGCTACGCAGTCATATCCATCGTAAGCGATTCTTTCAGAATCTCTTGGAAGGTATCTATGTCCTGTGCCGTTATTACATCGGTGGTACTTGCAGGAGCAGCCGTCAGGAGGCCAGCAGGGGGAACAACTACTACTGACGCTGGCTCAGCATCATTAGATACATTTTCAGGTTGCATTGATGATAGTCTTACTTTGCTAGGACCTCTTATCCTTCTATCGCTCAGTGATTTCTGCTTCTTGACACTTATCTTAATCTTGAACCCGTACTGACCGCGATTGCTCCACTTATCCACTTCAACAATGTTGCCGAAGCCAATCACCCTTTCGCCTTCCTGAGTAACCACTGTAAAATCGGTTCTGTCTCCAATTTTAATTGTAGATACTTTTTCATAAAAGTGATGCCAGTCAAGGGGGTTTGTGATTAGTGCCTGCACCGTCAGAATGTCGCCCACCGCAACTTCCTTGATATAGCTTGGCAGAACTTCAATGTTGCAAAGTTTTGCATACATATACATAAAATTAACGCACATCTAGAATAAATAACTTTTGAAAAGATAAGTGAACATTCAAATGTAATTTGCTAAATTTCTGGATATGTATATATGTTATACAATAATGCGGTCATAATAGTATAATATATCTATTGCAAATCCTTGGCTGCTTTAATCTCTTTTACTAGCTTGTCAGCAATCATCATATTGTCAAACTTGAATAGCAGTCTGTCAGGGCTATTGACAATTTCGATTATCATATATGGATTTTCCTTCTCTACTATTAGACCTACCACTCCGAACATCATGATGGTTTGTGATGGCAGGTCATTTCCTTTAGCTAATTCAATTTGGGATATTTTGTCCATAGAGATTGTAGTATCGAACTCGGGAATATGCATTCTATCGTGATAGAGCACAATCGTGGCTTCTAGTTCTATTGGCGAGGGTAGGAGGCAAGAGCCAAGATATTTCACCTTTGACACAATTACTGGGCGCTCCTGCTCTTGAGCTATCATGTAGATAATAAGCATGACAACCTAAATTAGAGTATGCATATGCGGGTGATTCTGATCTTATTTTTCGTAAACATATCTGCACGTGTACACAAATAGGTCGTCCACTTTTTAACTACTGCTCGATTAAACAAGGGCGCGTGGCTTGACAGGAATTGAATAAATAAGATAATGCGGGAAGAGCCAGATTAGATACATGATGAGTTGAAGCAGGTAGTGAAAAGCTACTAAAGAATAGCAGGTCATTTGTGGCAGGTATGTTTCATATATGAGGAGATTTAAACACGCAAACAGGGCCCGTCGCCTAGTCAGGATAGGGTGCTGTTCCTTCAGAAAAAAGGAGCGCAAGCCTCCGAAGCCAGTTGTCGTGGGATCGAAGCCCACCGGGCCCGCTAGCACTATAGGATACAAATATACTGCAATTTGATGTTGTGATGATGATTACGAGTTAGTCTACATGTAAGCGAGATGCAATGAATGAGGTCATAATGGTCGGAGGAGAATATCATGCATCTGCTTGAGCACTCTTGCAGTTGCTCCCCATATCACATTCTTGCCATAAGTGAACTTAAATGCGTCTTTGGCAAGATGATAATGTTCAGTATCTAGCTCGATGCTTTCGAGCGTTTCAATGAGCGGTACATCAATCACTACTTCCACTTCGCTTGATGAAATCCTGTATTGGGGCAATATGTCCTGTATTGTTACAAATGGTACAATAAAGTGGTTTGATGTCATTGTACGTACTGCACTCAGGCAGCCAACTATCTGGTCAATAGTGAATTCGATTCCGACTTCTTCTGCTGTTTCCCTCAAGGCGGTCTTGAGGAATGTGCCGTCGCCTTCAACATATCTACCCCCAGGGAAAGATATTTCGCCCGTATGCGACTTCAGGTTTGAACTTCGCTTTGTCAGAAACACATGCGGTCTGTCTTTGTGATAGTGTATTATCACAAGTACTGCAGCGGGTGTCGCTAATGCTGCATCGGCTGGCAGGTACGGCCTACTTACAAGGGCGGGTCTCAGAAATGAGAGAACTTGTTCCTTCCTCAACAACTCTGTGAATGAGGCGGGGCAAATATATGCTCTGGATGCTCTTGCTAGCGACCTTGCATTTAATTAGGCCTAAAGATGTTTTTCAGGATTGTATTGTGTAGCGACACAATTAAGGTAGCCTATGAGCTGAATCCGCCGAAAATAGTGAAAGGAGAAAGGTTTGATTTCGTGCAGCTAAAGGGGAACATCCAGGAGATGACACACCGTGCTTCGCAGCTCCATGGACTTGTAGATGGGATCCACTTGACGGACTCGGTGCTTGGCATTCCCCGCGTATCAAGTGTCACTGCAGCCAGATACATCAAAGAGTATATTGACGCAGAAGTAAGGCTGAGTTGCAGTGTCAGGGTGCGCGATCGCAATTTCCCTTCCTTATGTCAGATTGTGTCAGATGCAATACTTACCGGGGCTGAGAGCGTCCTTCTCTTAAGGGGCGACGAGCCGGCAGACAGGCTAGGCGATTCTGGCCTGCAGCCAAGCACCGCAGTCAGGATGCTTAAGAAGGAGGGCTATGACTTGAATATCAAACTCGATCTGTCATTTCCAGCAAAGGTCAAGGACAAATCGGCTCGATCAATAAGGAATAAGCTTGACATTGCTCCACACTCTCTTGTAACTCAATCAATCTCGTCGCTTTCCGACTTGGGCGAGATAGCAGACCTTGCCAAGCCCTATGGTATCAAGGTCACCGCAGTAGTGATGGTTCCCTCTGAAAAGAACCGCCAGTCAGCTTCACTCATCGGGCTTGACTGGTCAGAATATGAAAGCAACCCTGTAGATTTCATAAAGCAAGCTGCCAAAATGGCAGAGGGAGTGCTCTTGACCTCGCCCAATAGCTTCGGATCAGGTCTTCATCTGCTACAGCAGCTCAAACAATGAGCTCATTATCATCATCGGTACTTTTTCTGTCAGAGATTTCACTTTTTATTGAATCGATGACTTGTCTGTAATAAGGTTGCAGGTTCCCATCTTCTGGAAGTCGAGGCCTTTTGTAATCTACAGATATCGCATCTTTAATTGTGCCAGGTCTTCTTGTAAAGACGACGACCTTGTTCCCCAAAACAACTGACTCCAGTATATTGTGTGTTATAAATACGATCGTCTTCTTTGTCTTGGCCCATAACAGCTGAAGTTCTACTAGCAGCAGGTCGCGGGTCTGGCTGTCCAGAGCGGCAAAAGGCTCATCCATCAAGAGCACTTCGGGATCCATGACAAGTGCCCTTGCTATTGCAACCCTCTGCTTCATTCCACCAGATAACTGGTACGTGTAGGCGTCAGCAAACTTGGTTAGCTGCATCATATCAAGGTAATGCATTGCGCGCTCTTGTCGCTTGTTCTTCTGAACGCCAGCCATCTTTAGCCCAAACTCAACGTTGTCTAACACCTTGAGCCACGGAAATAACGCATTTTCCTGAAATACCATAGTCCTATCAGGTCCAGTTTCAGTTACAGGACGACCGTTTAGGATTATTTCTCCTTCTGTAGGCTTGTCAAGACCAGCCAGAATATTGAGCAGAGTTGTCTTACCGCAACCAGATGGTCCTACAAGGCACACAAACTGCTCATCTTCTATTGTCAGGTTGACGTTCTTGATGGCAGTGATTAGCTTTGCCTCGTTTTGATGCACTGCAAGAAATTGCTTACCTATGTTTCTTGCTTCAAGTTTGGCCATGTTATACCACCAGAGTCATCTTTATCCACTATATGAGGTCGCTGGTATCACCAAACTGCTTCATCTTATTTATTTGGCTCCTGTCCAAAATTGTTATTATTGCACCAGCTATTGCTAGTGCTATGCCAATTAGAAGAAGCGTGACGAGAATAAGCACGGTCATAGCAGAGAAAAGGTTTTTTCTGCTCAGCATATCCTCTTGATCTCCAAAACCTATTGCAGCTTCAAGCACCTGATCTGTAGGATTTAAGAGCTTCAGATTGTATCGACCCGGAAGCTCTACGCTAAAAGGCTCTATAGCGATAGGTGGATTAATGTTCTTGTTTACTATGATCTTATCTGCAGGATCCATTATTATAACTGAAGCTTGTCCACCAAATTCTGCAAAAGCGACGACGTATATGCCTATACCTTGGGTATTGTTGATGTTCTCTAACACAGTGATCGAGCCACCTGGCTCTATTGTATGTTTTCCCTCCTGCTGGATAATATTTACGAATTGAAGGGTGTAATACCCTAGCATTGAAAAGCTGACGATCGCTATTGCCCCACCGACAATCAGCATAATATGGCCTCTTCTGAGATACACTCTGGAAATGTGTAAAGATCGTAATAATATAAAATCTTACTAACCCAATAAGAAGAAGGACATAATCCAGGTGTTTTTGGGGGATTCAGAACAATCTAGTCAATTTACAATATTAGACATTAAACAAGATCACAATCCACCGCCATGCTGCAAAAAAGAGATGCAGAGGCTCAGAAGTAAATTCCAAAAGAAAAAAGAAATTGATGTCCCTTTATCACAAGAATTAATAGTCAATTTATTAGCTGTAATGAGTGAAGGAATCTTGAAACTGCACAGATATTCGATCCCAATAAGAGCAAGTCCACTGTTGAGATCAGACCAAGTACAAGGTCAAAAAAGAATGTTACTAAATTAAGTGCGAGTCCTGACAAGATATTGCGTAGCATCTGCCCACAATCATAATAAATCCAGTTAGTAAGACGGGCCTTTGGAAAAAATTCAGCAG
>JAICHI010000027.1 GCA_025922735.1 Nitrososphaeraceae archaeon
CTGGTGAAGCTGTACGACTTCTGGCCGCGATTGCATGCGCGGACGCTGTTCAGTCAGCACGAATTCGCCGCCTGTGAAATCGCGTTCGGGTTCGGACAGTAGAATCGCAATCTGGAGTGGGAAGACGTGCTCGCCATAGAGGTCTTGGTGCAGGGAATTGTAGTCGCCAGCGCGGTACTGAAGCAGCAGAGGGGTCGGCTTGAGCTGACCGGCGTCATGGCAACGAGCGATGAAGTCCGCGTGTTTCTCCGGGTAGTGAACGTCTATGCCCATTGCAGTGTTCCAGCGATTGGCTATTGGTGCAAGATGAGGGTAGATGGCCGTCCGGAGGCCAGCAATGATGTCGGGCAGCGGGTAGCTGAAATATTTGTACTCTCCGCGCCCGAACCCGTGCTGCGCCATCACCACTCGGCTGCGGAAGATGCCGTCTTCCAGGTACAGCTGGGCCAATCCGTCGCACTCGGCCGGGGTAATAAGACGTTTGACTATCGCACTACCCTGGGCATCAAGGTCTTGCGAAACGCGTTCCCACTCAATCGTCTTCATCCGTTGTGCAATGTCCTTTGCAGAGGTGATAGTTGATTCTCTTTCAATGCGTGTGCTCATGTGTTTGCCTCTCTCTTTTTAATAATGCACGTTTTCGATCCACGCCCCAGCGATAACCCGACAGTGCGCCGTCGTTTCTCACCACGCGGTGGCAGGGAATTGCTACTGCGAGGGCGTTCTCTGCGCACGCCCGGGCCACGGCCCTGACTGAGTTCGAGGAGCCTATACGGTTTGCAATATCTGTGTAACTTGCCGTGGAGCCGACGGGGATTTCACGTAGTGCCTGCCAGACGCGCTGCTGGAATGCCGTGCCACGCACGTCCAGCGGCAGATCTAGTCCGACCGCCGGCGCTTCGACAAAGCCGACCACCTTCGAGACGAGTTGCTCAAACTCTGCATCACCGCCGATCAGATTGGCACGCGGGAACCTGTCCTGCAGATCGCGCGCCAATTCGTCAGGGTCATCGCCCAGGAGGATTGCGCAAACGCCACGCTCGCTTTGAGCGACGAGGATCGACCCGAGAGAGCACTCTCCTACGGCGAAACGTATTTCTGAACCTGCGCCTCCGGCGCGGTAGTTCGAGGGTGTCATGCCCAATAGCTCATTTGATGTTTCATAAAATCTTCTGTTCGATTTGTATCCGGCATCATAAATGGCTTCCGTCACCGTTTCACTATGGCCGAGTTTGTTCCGAATACGTTTCGCGCAGTGTGCCAGTGCGTATTCTCTTGGGGTGAGTCCTGTACTAGTCTTGAACATACGGTGAAAGTGAAACATGCTTATTCCTACGTGGTTCGCCAGTTCTTCAAGGCTTGGCACTTTCTCAGATTCCTCGATAAACCTGCAGGCTTTCGTGACGTTAGCTGCATAGTGTTCGACCAGCGAGGCCTGATTAGGCTTGCAACGTTTGCATGGACGGAGGCCTGCGTTCTCGGCATCCTCACGCGTCATGTGGAAGCTTACGTTCTCCGGCCGTGCTCTGCGGGCAGCACACGAAGGACGACAGTACACGCCAGTGCTTTTTACAGAGTAATAGAATGTGCCGTCTGCCTCGGGATCACGGGCGACGACAGATGCCCAACGGGGATCACCTTCCGTTGCGGCTGCGAGCTGTGTGTTTTTCAATATCTTGTTCATAGTGCCTCTCTGCCTATAACTATCCAAAAAGTGAATTTAAGATTATTGACGGCTTTTTGCTTTCAAATTCACGCGTGTTTTTGCTCGCATCTACCTGACTGAACTACCCAAAAGAGACCTAACCTAGGACAAAAGAACGTATTCTAGTTGCAATTGACCTTAATTCAAGGTTGGTAGCAGGAGTAATAAACCAAGAACAGTATGAAACACTAAAAGCCAGGTGTCTTGAAAAGTTCCAAGCTTCTCCTCCTCCTGACACAGGTAGCAGCATCGGTACTGGCAATGCTTCTTCTAGTAGTTCTCCTTGAGTTGAAAACCTTTTCAGCATATCTCTGCCGGTAAACCAAGTAGAATGGATCGCTATTCGTCAAGCCAGCCGCGACAGCTTGCATATTGCATGCATTCAGGCATGGGCCGCGCTTTACATAGTTGATATCATCAGTAGAACAAGCATTAAAGTTACTCATGACATCTCTCGCACCTCATCAACACTATAGCAATCAATGATTAAAACAGATAGGTATGAAATAATTGGAGCTCAATTTGCATTCTGATTTATTGATTGATCGAGTCGATTTTTGAATATCTTTCTCTCGAATCTATCTGGACCCATATATTGTTGTCTTTCAAAGAAGGTAAAGCCTCTGCTATTATCGTTGCAACGTCAGCAGCAGTAGCCATCGCTTTAAATCTTAAGGGGGTCGAGGTCTTCGCATAAGATAATCTGCGGAACCTTTCTTAGCAGTTACTACTCCTTTTGCTAGGATGGCCCTGTCTCGCCGGTTGCTTTCCGAACCATACCTGGATGCTGCTCTTCATGACGTTTTGCTTCATCTTCCGAGTCAAATACCAGACCACATGCCATGCACCGATAGCTTCCTGGTGTTGCTGCCATCTCTCAAGAATAGATACATTAGTATGCAATATACACATTAGACAACAATTTTCTAGGGCAAATGAAATAAACTCAGACGCCCTGACTAGTAAAAAATTCCTTACTTTGATTTAGTTATTACAAGTTGGCACATGGTCAAAGCACTCCACTCAGAAAGGTTTAACAGCTTCCACATATTCTTTTCACTCAAACTTGTTTTCGCTTACCAGTTCGGTTAGCTCCTTCCTTAGCATCTTTAGATGATTTTGCTCATCTTCCTTTACCGTATTCCACAGCTTTACAAGTTCCGGCTTGTTGTCTTTTTCTGCATCTCGGACATACTTTTCCATAGCCGAATATAGAAAATCAGCCTTTTTCTCAAGCTGATGTATGACATTATACTCTGAATCCTGTATCAACGGTTTATCTTTTGATTGAGATTCACGCATATATTATATCATGTAAAGTGTACACAAAAAGACTAAAAAGAATTGCAGCAGGAGGCAATTCAATGTCAGCTACACTTTCAGAATTGAACCATTAACAGCAAAACTTCTTTTACTTCTCGTTTAGATGCTATTTTTTGTATGATAGATCTCATGCTCGATAGGAGGATAGAGATAAAAGGTTTTTCTCTATCCACTTGAAAGCCCATAGTGCTCTGCCATCAAGTGGTGGTACTGTTGTGGAGGCATAAGTGAAGAAACGCTTCTTTGGACTACTTCGCTTAGGGCAGGATGTATGTGCATGGCACTTAAGATAGGCTTCATAGTGCGCTCGTGCTGCGTATACATGACATTGATTATCTCCTGAATGAGCACCGATGCATATGGTCCGATAATATGAGCACCGATGATTTCTAGCTCGCCAGCCTTCACAATAACTTTTACGAAATAATCCTTTATGCCCATGGCTATTCCTTTTGCGGTGTCTTCGTATCTTCCAATGCCAAAAAGGATCTTATTTTCCCCATACTTTGCCAAGGCTTCTCTTTCACCAAGTCCCACAGCAGCGATTTCAGGATATGTAAAAACAGCATGAGGTACAGCATGATAGTCTTTTTCCAACTTCTTTTCCTCCCCCTTTTTTAGGACAGCATTATAATATACAAGTTCGGCTTCGTAGTTTGCCTTGTGTTTAAATAGATATGCACCGTTTGCATCACCAAAAGCCCAGATGTTTGGCTGCGATGTCTCTAGATACTCATTAACGACTATCCATCCTTTTTCATCAGTCTTTATTCCTGCCCTCTCTGGATGAAGTATGTCTGTGTTTGGCCCTCTTCCGGCAGCAATTAATACTTCTTCAGCCCTTATCATCATTCTTTGACCGGTAGTTCTTTCCTGGATAGTCAGGGTCTTCTTCGGTTTCTGCTTATCCTCATTATTATGATTATTGATGCTATTGTTGACGGCTGGTGCCACTTCGCTAACTTCAATTACTTCGTTATTCGTGATAATTGTCATGTGCTTCCCTAGCTCTCGCTTTGCTAACGCAGATATTTCCGGCTCTTCATTAGGAAGGAACTGGTTGTTTCGGCCAACTATTGTGACCTTTGACCCCATGCTTGAAAAGAAGTGGCCATACTCAGCAGCGACATATCCTCCTCCGACAATTGCGATGCTCTCTGGCAACCTATCCATTGCAAGCATGGTGTCGCTTGTATGGTATGTTGTATCTCCAAGGCCCTTTATCGGTGGAATAATTGGTTTTGAGCCCGTGCAAAGAAAGATCATCTTTGCCCTTATCACAATATTGTTGCCAGCTTTCAAGGTATATGGTTCTATAAACTCTACAACTTCGTGATAGTAATCGATATTCTGTGATTTTGACAACCCATTTCTTATCATTTCTATCTCTTCGTTAATGTGATGCCTCATCCTTTCCATGATCTGATTAAAGTTAATCTTGTGTAACTGAACGTCAATCCCAAATTCATTTGCCCTTTCTATTGTCCTTACCATCTCTGCAGGGTAGAGAAGAATCTTTGATGGTATGCATCCTCGTGTGAGGCAAATTCCTCCCGGCTCATCTTTGTCTATGACTGCTACCTTTAGATTTGGATTTCTTTGGAGCATCGCATCAACAACGTGCATTGCCGACCCGGTTCCTATGGAGATTAGATCATATTCTTTCATGGCAAATCCACATTTTCATTTGTTCAGTCAGCATAATTGTACATATAATACTAAGATAACTATGTCTTACAGTGTATTGAAGAAGCTCATTGATTAATAATCAGACGCCGCTTTTTGATTCAGCAAATATATTCACCGCTTTGGAAGATCGTAATGTTGTGTTGCTCTGCTGATCCATTCAATTCTCATTAATATGAGAAAAATACCGCTTGTTGACTTTCTCGGCAGTTCCGTGATACTTTGGTCACAGATATAATTGTCAAACCTAGCCCCACCTATTTTACTTTATCACAGCTTAGGCACTTGAAGGATTCACATCATCAATCGCTGCTGCTGCCGCCTACGTTGTCTCTTACACTTCCTAACCCTTGTTTATAGTAACTGAGCTCTTTTTTTAATTCTTTATTCTCATCTGTCAAGTGTTCTACACTGATGGTTAGCATAGATATACGCTCGTTTGCTGCTTCTCGTTCTCGTTTTAATTCGTTATTTTCTGCAAAGAGTACTTCATAATCAGTAGCTGTTTTGCTTATTTGTTTTTGCAGCTCTTCTACTTCTCTTTGAAGCTTTTCCTTGTTCTCTTCGATAACACCTTCTGTGTAGGCGTCATTTATGTATCCGATGCATAGATTGGCGAGGTCTTCTCTCTCGGAAACAAATGCTCCTTTGCCTAGCATCTCGTAACTTGTGATCGAAGATGCTAATGCTTGTGATAATGGTTCCTTGTTATCTTTGTCTACACTAATACTTCGTGCTCTCTCATATAGGATCATAATGTCTTGATTACGCATTTTCTGAATGAAATCTTCGACGTCTTTAATTGCACTAGTCATTTTTTTATTATTGGTTGCTTCCTTTATGGTAGTCGAAGCCATGTTGCCGCTATTGACAACATGCTATTTAAAAAGAGATCAGATCTATAAGTATTATGTAAACCAATCAATCACAAGATAGGCCATTGTACTTGGTTAATATCCGATAAGCCATCTATGTTTCCAGTTACAGTAATCGTAATGAAATTTAGATAGAGACATCAAGGAGACAGCCGATTTCAATAGAAGCTCATAAAGCCTTGGCCTAACGATGAGTGGTCATTGGAAAATGATATACATGAAAAGAAATCAAGATTCGCCTGCTTTTGACAATTATCATTCTTCCAACCTGAGCGATGAGATTGGCTTGCCATTTCATGCACCAGATGAATGGCAGAAAATTATCCCACCAAAGGAACTCGAAAGACTAGTTAAAACGGGGGATCAAGTTGGTATCCATGTTCTTGTTGGTGACATCCGAAAGTCTACTTTTCTAATGAAAGAATCGATTTCATCAAAGCGATTTGCACAGATAACCCGCGATTTTATGAAGGCTGTTAGAGATACAGCTAGCAAGAATGAAGGGTGGTTTGACAAGTTTACTGGAGATGGATTTATTATTTATTGGATATATGGGGATGAGGACAATCAGCAAAAATATATTTCGCAGATCCTATCTTTCTCTGATGCACTACTTTCTATTTTCCCAGAAGTCATGAATGAGTATCGCACAAACTCTACAAATTTTCCCGCCGACATCGGACTATCTCTAGGGATTGACTCTGGCTTGTGCACTTTGGTCAAGATCGAAGATTTAAACATCATTGGTCCTCCAGTCGTGGGTGCTAGCCGCATGGTGGCAGAGGCAGAGCCATTTGAGGTGCTCTTTAATGTGTCAATTGGTGCGTGGCTAAACAAAGATAAAGATCGGCTAGGTAGAGACTATGGAATTTGCATTGAAAGAAAGTACATTAAAACTACAGAATATGGGGAAACAGGACAAGAAGCGTACTCTGTACGATTTCAGAAATGAATGTGTATGCGTCAGCGATCTCAAATGTCTGTTAGCTGAAGAAAAATGAGAGATCTCGTTAATCGTTTTTGTTAAGATCTTTTTCTTACACTCATTAACATAATAGTTTTAGTCTTCTTTTTAAAAGAGTCATCGTGAGTTCTATATATATCTCAGCATAATCACTGGGGGTGGTTGAGTGTGGACTATTATTATTAAAGTTGAATACTAAAGTGGCTGAAAAATTTAGACCTAATTAGTTATGGGCAGCCCCTCTCCTTTGGGTCCTTCTTTACTAATATATCGTTAATGTCCAAGAGTTGTTTCCATGACCACAAAAGGATGCAAGCAAAAGCAAGAGATCGTGGTTGTCTCTGCCCTAGATTTGCTTTCCGCCAATCACACAATATGCAAAGAACCAGATATTGCAGACTACAAAAATGTAGAAGAGCATGAGAATGCTAGTAGCAGCAGCCATCCTGCAATTTTGAACCTTAGGTTTCCTTTTGAATTAAAGCCTGACCAGGTAAAGGCAGTGGAGGCGTGGCTTGCAAATCAATGCAGAGGGTCAATCATTTACGGCAGTGGCACTGGCAAGACAGAGATTGCATTTGAATGTGCCAGAAAGGCAGCTGGAATGAAATCTACTAAGGAGTTCAACATCCTAATGCTAGTGCCGCGAATTGTTCTAATCGAGCAAAACTACAGGCGGCTTACCAGATATGGCATACAACCGGAGAAAATAGGCAGATATTTTGGAGAGGAAAAGGAGATCCGGGAGATAACAATCAGTACTTATCATAGTGCCGCAGCCAACCTTGACATTGTAAAGAGAGCAGACATGGTGATTCTCGACGAAGTCCACCTTGCAAGCGCCACATCGCGATCATTTAGCAAGATATTTGATATTATCTCAAATAGCAGCAAGGCGCTTTTAGGTCTAACGGCAACTATTGACGAGGTTGATCCAAGGAACCAAATAATTATGACAGTTATTCCGCCGGTTAGAAAATACCTCATCAAAGATGCAGTCACAGACGGACGTTTGGCAAGACCGATTATCAATCCAGTAAAAGTGAAACTGACAGAGCAGGAGCAAAAAACCTATGAAGAGCATAGCGGGAAAATAAGGAATATCTCTGCCCGATTTAAAAGGTATGACGCTAAGGCAATGATGGAGCTAGCAAAGATGGGAGGCTTTCCAAGCTGGCAGGCAAAGGCTTGGTTTCTAAATGTTAGGAAAAGAAAAGGGCTACTTGCTTCAGCGGAGAATAAACTGGCAACGGCGGTGGAGCTGATAAAAACAAAGCACCCCGACCAAAAGGTTATGGTTTTTAGTGAAACGATTGAATCTATCAGGAAGCTAAAACAGCAGCTCAAGTCTGAAGGCATAGAGTCAATGCTAATAGACAGCAGAATGTCCTCTTTTAGAAGGCAAAAGGTACTATCACAATGGGGAAAAAGGTTCTATCCTCTGCTTTCCGTTCATACACTTGAAATTGGCTATGACGTTCCAGAAGTCGGAATTGAGATAATTCTGGCAACAACTTCTAACATGAACCAGATAGTCCAGAGAGTGGGAAGAATTCTACGAAAGATTGAGGGTAAAGAGACAGCACTGGTCTATGTGATATATGTGTCAGATAGCAGGGATGATAACATCTTAAAGTGTGTAAAAAACGCCATAGATACAGCAGCAGGTGAAACTGCGATACTAAATAAATGATATCTCCATCACACTTTAGGAATGCACAAGATAGTGGTTTCAACATTCTCTATTAACCACTAATCGTGGGTTCAAGCAAATCTTATCTAAATCCCGATGGATCCGCTGGAAACCGTTCAAATGTCACAAGCTCAATAAGCGATAGAAGGTAGAAAAGGTGCTGTAGGATCTTGATAGTTTCCAAATGTCATCAGGTTAGCAGGCCAAAGAATACGGAATCCGGAATCAAGTAGCCATTTAAGGAGGTCGAAGTTACGACCTGGCACGAAAAAGCCGGGACCAAGAATCGCAGAGGAGTTTGCTACGAGTGCCTTCAGAACATCGTTCGTCTTAGCAACTGCATGACCTAAAAAGCCTAATCCTGCAGCATAACCTGTAATACTACCAGTATTGTCTACATTGATAATAGCTACTCGCTGATCTATGGCTTGACGTAGCTCCATATCTCTTGAAAATCCATGAATGGATTTGCAGATTTCATTACATGCAGAAATATCTTCAGGTCGAGCTGCACGGACATCATGCTTCTTTTCTAGAGTGGTCAGTCCGGGATTTCCATGCATAATAAAGAGAGACTCACGTAAGGTAAAACCACATTTAGTATAAAGCACAAATGAGCGCAGGTGGCTGGGTGACTGAACAAGGCGTACTTGGTCATAATCACGTTTGCGAGCTTCAACAAGTGCGGTTTCCATTAATGCACGCCCAACTTTGCCTTCAGAAGACGGGTCCACGGTGAGTGGGCCAATCGCGGCAACCGGAGAAGGTGGAAATAAATGAAGGAATATGCTGCCAAGAATTTGGCCATCTCGTTCCGCCAATGCTCCCCATGAATTTGGGTTTGCCATCATAGTCTTGATCATCCCTACAGCGAATTCAAACGAGGGCTGCTCAGAGGGATAGCCGTGAGCTGATGAAATCGCCTTATGAGCTTGAAAACCTATCTTGCCACACATTTCCACATCAGCCTGATCGATTGATCGGATTGTCAAACTCATACTAAGTCTTTATCAAGATGCAACAAGAATATTGCTTTTAAAGATAATGTCTGACTAACTTCAGTTTCTGTCGCTTTTGGTGAAATCTTGTAGAGAAGAAAACAGACTGCAATAGCTGAATAATTCCACTATCAAATTGACAACAATTAAGGACAAACGTGTCCGTTATTAATTGCTCTTCACTTTTTTCATAATAGGCGCACGATAAGAGAGTTGCCTGCAATAAAAAAAGAAAAGAGGAAGAAGATAATATTGGTAACAAAATTATAACTCGAGATACAACCCCTGTTGAATTTGCCTTTCTTTCGAGAATCTTTAGATAAGGTCTCCTCTCACAACGAGACAGTGCCCAGCAAGGTAAAAGCTGTTTTTTGATAGATTATTCTGACGACAACGAACAATTTGTGTAATATTTTATTGTGTCATGTTATACTATTTTCCCTCAATTGCCCCTAACCTTCGCTCTAACCCCCTTATTTCCTCCTTTAGTGCCAGATGTATACTCTACGATATCGTATCTATCCTTTCTTGCTAAGTCGGTATCCGCATTTTACATTCAATAGAACAATAGCCATGTAGCTTTTCTACTCGCTTCTCGATACTGCTCGTAATCACTAGGACACACTCCTAAGCATACTGCTATTAGCTTTACGCATGAAACGGAATAAGTCCTATACTTATATAAAGCTTGAAATATTTATCTTCATCTATCTTCTATAGTGTACCTTCTAGGTTTGAATATCAGTCACTTAAATACCACTCTGTAGGTTTTCACCTACGTATTGTTATTGAAGCATGCATACACGGCCTGCGCCAAGTAGAAAGAGCTAGTATGGAGAAATAGTAGATATCTTCACACATTACTCCTTAATTTTGTCATTTCCTATTAAAAATAGAGTTAAGAAACTAAATAGAAAGCGGTTATTAACAATTGATGTCCACCCGATTAGGCTTTATCCAACACTAGTGTAGATACTCTTTCATAATTACCTGGAGCTAATTGAATGTAGAGAAGAGGTTGTACAGTTAA
>JAICHI010000028.1 GCA_025922735.1 Nitrososphaeraceae archaeon
CCGCCTTTCTTTTCCTGCACAGATATTTTCTTTGTGTTTCAGGTATAAAAATTGGCCGCAGGTCAGGTGAAATAGGTTTCTGTTGTAAATATTCATATTATACTTTTTCATCATGAAGAAGAAAGAGTTATAGCCATTATTGCATTTTATGAACATCTTCTTTAGGATCATCCTAATTTACAAAGTACACCATATAGCTGCAAACAAGACTCATACTTTGTCTCTGTCATGTTAGATGTGACTTGAGCTATCCTATGATAGCCGACTGCAGGCCTCCTGCTTACGTTTATTGCACAGCTTAGATCAGGGGCTATTTGGCCACAAAGATCTTCAGCTCTTTTTTCGTTTTATTTAAGAGCATGGACTTTGGTAGTTGTGTTCTTCAATAGGGAAGAGTTTACCACACGTTGCTAATTAAACTAATTCTGTTGCAAACAAGATTCTGGCAGACCGATTATCCCATATCGGTAGAGAATCAAATATAGTAGAAAAAAGCGATTTTACCGTATAATTAACGTATAATAGTAGGAACTTAAAAGAAACTGGTAGCGCGGATGTGGCAGAGTGGTCTTCTTTATAGGTGAACATAATAATGCGTCGGCCTTGAGATGACAAGCGCCGGTAAGCCGATTCGCCCTCGGGCGATCAGGAGTTCGAATCTCCTCATCCGCGCCATTAGGTATATTACTATTATTATTACATTTTTCTTGGGGAATTGCGGTGCTGTCGGTCCTTTACTCTCTGGCTATGCTCAGACTTGATCCTGCGCTCAAGCCGTGCTACGAGCTCCTTTGACGCACTGAGCGGATCATAGCCCACCGCCTTTGCATCTATCACACCCTTTGACGTGATAACCCGTGTCCTAAGTGAATACTTGCGCGTCTTGTGCTTGTCTGCATACACGACTATAGATATCACGTCTTCAAGCTTGCCCTGAATCTTTTCCAAAAAGCGTGCAAGCTGTTCTTGAATTTCTATTCTGTCCTGCCCGTCTTCAAAGTGTGCCATGTGGATGATAGGCTCGCTGCTCTTTTTGGGCAAGATAAGCTCGAGCATATCCTTTGGGGTGACTATGCCCATTGGCCTTCCATCCCCAACCACAACTGTCTCTTCATTCTGCCTGAAGTGGTCTATTATGACATTGAGCTTGGTGCCCCGTTCGACTGAAACGGCCCTTCTAGCGATATCCTTTACTTTAACATCTTTGATACCTGCAGTTCCCCCAGAGATTGCTGCAGACTTGCTCGTACGCTCACGTGGAGTCGCAATTATCTTAGCTATGTCCAGTATACTCAGTGTCCCGCGTAGGATACCTTTTGTATTTATCACTGGAAGCCGTGAGATGTTGTACCTTCTCATTTTAGAGATTGCATCAGCAAGCGAGGTATTCTCTTCTATCACTATCGCGCCAGACATGACCTCGTCGACAATAGCATGCCCAAAGTCTGCCGTCGAGACAAGGTCAGTTTCGCTGACAATGCCGACTAGCTCACCATTTTCTACCACTGGCATGGCGCGGTTTCCACTCCCAATTACAAGCTGGGCAGCCCTTTCAATATCGTGATCTCTACTCAATGTCGACGTGCTGACAATGTAGCTTTTTAATTTTGAAGAAGGCTGCGCAGTAGAATTGATGATCTGCTTAGCAAATATCATACCGAGGTATTTGCCGTTTTCATCCACTATGGGTATCTGGTTAATTGATCTGTCCGCCATAAGGTTTAATGCTTTTGCAACCGTTTCCTCAGAGCTGAGAGTAACGACGTCACTCACCATTATTTCTGATACTTTCATTCAATAGAACATCTCGGTGCTTGTTATTTTAAACCTTACACATCTTGCTGGCAGAATAGGTTATAATGCTTCTCCGCCGCTTTTAACTATGACCATGAATAAGGCGCAGCGGCTGGCAATAGTGGCAATAGCCGCTGTAACGGTGGCTGCAGTCGCGACCACCTTTTTCACACCATCGCAAACTACGCTTCCAATACCTGAGCCGGGACAAAGCGACGGCAACAATACTCGCTCTGGCGTTCAGGTGCTTGCCGAGAACCTTGACGTGCCTTGGGCGATTGACATCGCCGAGGATGGCAGGCTATTTTTCACAGAAAGGACCGGCAGGATAATGGCTATAGACAGGAATGGCAGTCTTCTTTCAGACCCTGTAGCCTACATCAATGTCATGCAGAACAGCGAATCAGGGCTATTAGGATTGGCACTCCATCCCAACTTTACTGAGAACCATCTACTTTATGTTTACCATACCTACTCCAATGATTCAGCTGTTTTGAATCAAGTTCTAATGCTTACAGAAAATGACAACAAGATAGTCGAATCAAAAGTCATCATCGACAATATCCCGGCTGCCGATAGAAATGATGGCGGCAGGATCAAGTTTGGACCCGATGGCAAGTTATATGTCGCCACCGGTGACGCACGGCAGCCCGAGCTTGCCCAAGATGCAGGATCACTTGCAGGCAAGATCCTGCGACTCAACTCTGACGGCAGCATCCCGGAAGACAACCCTTTTGAAGGTTCGCCTGTGTATTCTTACGGACACCGCAACATTCAGGGCTTGGCATGGCACCCACTGACAGGGGATCTATACGCAAGTGAGCACGGGCTTGAGGGCAATGATGAGATCAATCTCATTAACCCGGGCACTAACTACGGCTGGCCCATCGAAGATTGCAATGCCGAGAAGTTTGAAAAGCCGATCGTATGCTTCAACCCTGCAATAGCTCCAGCAGGAATGACATTTGCTGCTTCAAATAGCCTGGGCTACCAGAATGACATATTGCTTGCCACTCTGAAGGCTCAACACATTCGTCTGATCGATTTGGAATCTGATGCTGAAAGCAACATCCTGACCGGCTTTGGAAGAATACGCGATGTCGTTGAAGCTCCTGATGGGTCGCTTTACGTCACTACAAGTAATAAAGATGGAAGAGCTGTGCCCACGCAAGATGATGACAAGATTTTAAGGATCATCAGCACGCAGTAGCATGACAGTAATGGCTGCAGAGAAAAAACTCTATGAAATGAGCAGGGAAGAGCGCCTTGACTACATAAGAAAGGTTACTCGAATAACTGATGGTGGCATTGAAGCAATGCTCAGACCACTTCCATTTGAAGACGCAAACAGGATGATAGAAAATGCTATTGGCATTATGTCTATCCCAATGGGTATCGCCACTAATTTTGTCATAAACGGCAGAGAATGTGTGGTCCCAATGGCTATAGAAGAGCCATCCGTTATTGCTGCAGTTAGCAACGCTGCAAAAATAGCCAAGGTCAAGGGTGGATTTATTGCTGAGGCTGATGATTCTCTCATGATAGGTCAGGTGCAAGTTGTCGGGCTTGGCAACGTCAAGCATGCAATGACTAAGATATTGAGAAACAAAAAGCAGCTACTTGCTACCGCCAATTCAAATAGTAGGTCTGTGACTGCAGTTGACTTGCAGGTGAGACAGTTGCGCGACAAAAGCCCAAACAATATGGGCAATATGCTGCTGGTAGAGCTAGTCATCGACACCAAGGACGCCATGGGTGCAAATGCGATAAACACTATGTGCGAAGCAATAGCACCGCAGGTGGCTGAAATTACTGATGGCGAAGTTGTGTTAAAGATATTGTCCAATTATACTACCAGAAGGATGGTCAGATGCAGGGCCACCTTTGACAAGGAACAGCTTGGCGGCAGCCAAATTGTCAAGCGGATACTCTATGCTTATGCGCTTGCTTATTCTGACGCTTACCGTGCAGTTACTCACAACAAGGGCGTCATGAATGGTATTGATGCAGTTGCACTTGCCACAGGCCAGGACTTTCGGGCAATTGAAGCTGGCGCGCATGCCTACGCCGCAAGGGATGGAACCTATCGGTCGCTGACTAGCTGGCGCAGGACAAAGGAAGGCGACTTGGCTGGTGGAATCGAGTTACCATTGGCAGTAGGCGTGGTTGGAGGAGTAGTCAAATCCCATCCTACTGCCAAGTTTGCACTTCAAATTTTGGGTGTCAGGAGTGCAAAGGAGCTAGCAATGGTGATAGCCGCTACCGGTCTTGCGCAGAATCTGGCTGCACTAAGAGCGCTATCCTCAGAAGGTATTCAAGCTGGACACATGAGGCTGCATGCAAGGAAATTCAGCAAGTAGATATATATCCAGTAAAAGCGCCTTTCTCAAACTGTCACATCATATAATGCCTACCGTAAAATTTGCCATCCCAAAAGGGAGCATTGAGGAGGTCACGTTCAATCTACTAGAGCAGGCATGGCAGCATGTGAGCGGCCGGGGGCGCACTTACCGAGTGAAATTGGGTGACCCTGATATTGATGTCAAGGTCCTGAGGCCGCAAGAGATCCCCACATACGTTCAGGAAGGCTTTTATGATGTAGGCATCACCGGCAGAGACTGGATACTCGAGGCAAAGGCAGATGTTGAAGTGCTGCTAGACCTTGAGATTGGACGCGTCAAACAGGTGATCGCAGTCCCCACCAGCTTTCCATTCAATAACCTAAGCGACCTGATAGCCGACTTTGCCAAGAATAACAAGACATTGAGAATATCCTCAGAGTACCTCACCACGACTTCTGCTCATATCAAGGCAAACGCCGTGTACAATCAGTACTATGGCAGTGCCGACCCTATGATAATTACACCATGGATGAGGATAGGTGAAAACAAGAAAGTCGAGATATTTCTCTCGTTTGGTGCTACAGAAGCCAAGCCACCCGAAGATGTAGACGCAATTTTCGATATCACAGAGACTGGCACCACACTTGCTCAGAACAAACTCAAAATAATAGATACTGTGGCCGAATCTACTGCAGTGCTGATGGCAAATAGAAAGTCACTCAAGGATCCGGCCAAGCGCGAAAAAATAGCCGACATGATAGCGCTCCTAAGGGGTGTCGTAGAGGGACGGAAAAAGCTCCACATATTTGTCAATGTCCGGAAGGAGAAGTTGGAAAGACTGTTAAAGGAACTGCCTGCCCTTAAAAGACCCACTGTCAGCCCGCTTTCTGAGGAAGGCTGGTACGGCGTCAACACTGTAATCGACAAAACTGAGTTTATCCTGATAGTGCCAAAGCTGAGAAAGCTGGCGCAGGGCTTAGTTGTATTAGAGCCAAAGCAAATACTGCCACTTGACGAAATAAACTTGGACGGATATTCCTGATGAAGATAATTCACGTCGCCGACCCAGCTAGCGTAGCTGCGCAGCTTCGCAAGGCAACCATAATCCAAGACTCGCTCTTGGAAGACGCAAAGGCAATAATGCGGGATGTCTCAGAGCATGGCGATCCCGCAGTTCTCAATTACACATCAAAGTTTGACGGCGCAAGGCTTGATTCGCTACGAGTTAGCGAACAAGAGATGAAGCAAGCATATGCGCAGGTCACAAAGGATCAGATTATGGCAGTCAAGCTGATGAAACAGAGGCTTATCAAGAGCGAGCTGGCAATCCTTAAGCGGCTAAAAGGAATTGCAGTGTCATCTGAGGGTGTCAGGATAGATCGTATGGTCAAGCCGGTTACAAGCGTTGGGTGCTATATTCCAGGTGGCAAGGCACGATATCCAAGCACCGTCGTCATGTGTGCAGTACCTGCAAAGGTCGCTGGTCTAAAAAGGGTTGTGGCCCTATCTCCTCCAAGAAAGGACGGCACCATTGATCCCTTAACGTTGGTAGCTGCAGACATTTGCAGAGTCGACGAATTCTACAAGGTAGGCGGCGCGCAGGGAATAGCTGCCCTTGCCTATGGTACACAGTCTATTAAGCCCGTCAACAAGATAGTGGGTCCTGGCGGGATGTTTGTTACTGCTGCAAAGCTAATCGCTTCCGCTACGGTGTCAACAGACATGGTGGCTGGCCCGACGGAGCTGCTGATATATGCCGATGCATCTGCTGATTCACAGCTTATTGCTGTAGATCTGATCTCGCAGGCTGAGCACAGCACTGACACTGTCTGCGGCCTTGTGACTACCTCTGACAAGCTGGCATCAGAAGTGCAGAAGCAAGTAGAGTCTATAATTAAAAACATTACACGGTCAGATATTGTAAAAAAGAGCCTAGAAAACAATGGCTTTATTGTCATTTGTAGAAATGAAAGCTCTTGCATTGAATTTGTAAACGAATTTGCACCGGAGCACTTAGAAATAATGTGTAAATACGCTGACGCTATTGCCAAGAAGATTGATTCAGCTGGACTTGTGCTGATTGGACCGTATGCCCCATCATCTGCAAGCGACTACAGCCTTGGTTCAAATCACGTGCTTCCTACCCTTGGGTTTGGCAAGTCCCGCGCATCACTGTCAGTGCTTGACTTTGTCAAAATAGTAAACAAGGTGAAAGTAAACAAGTCAGGATTGGCAAAGGTGGATAGATCCATTAGGGAAATTACATCTGCAGAGGGACTGTTGAACCACTATGAAGCGGTGAAGGCGAGGATGAATGAAAAAAAAGAATAGCTGGCTCAACTATAACATCAAGCGGATTGCTTGGCTGGACCACTATGCAAAACCCGAAAAAGTGAAAGGCGCAATTAAGCTAGACTCAAATGAAAATTTCGCGCTTGATAGGGATTTTGTCGCTGGCGTAGCAGCTGAAGCTGCAAAGCAGGTAGATCTAAGAGAATATCCTCTTGACCAGATGGATGAGCTCTATGCTCGGCTCGCTAAGTACGCCGGTGTCAGCGTAAAGTGTGTAGCTGTCGGCAGCGGGTCTGACCAGATAATTGAGCTGTTGCTATCAACGCTTGGAGGTAGACGTGCAACAGTGTTTTCTCCCACGTTCTCGTATTTCATTGATCGGTGCAAGCTTCATGGTATAAAGGTATATCAAGTTCCGCTAGAGTCCGACTTTACCCTTGACAAAAAGGCTTTTTTGAAGACTGCAAAGAGGTCAGACCTGATTTACCTCTGCTCACCAAACAATCCTACTGGCAACCAGCTTGATAGACAGGAAATGATCGAAGTAGTCGATTCGCTTGAGGACAGACTTGTCTTGATCGACGAGGCATACGTGGACTTTGCAGATTACTCGCTGTCATGCGACGCAATAAAGCGTAATAATGTAATTGTGCTTCGCACGCTATCAAAGGCGTTTGGGCTTGCCGGCGCAAGAGTTGGCTACATAGTATCAAATAGAAAATTTGTGAAGATATTCAGATCTATCATCCAGTCGCCCTACCCTATAAGCACACTTTCACTTGCAATTGCATCAGGCGTCCTTGCAAATGCGGATCAGGTCAAGCAGACGATCAAATCTGTGAGGCGCGAAAGGGAGAGGGTGTTTGCTAGATTGTCAAAAATTGATGGCATCAAGATTTTCAGATCAGATGCTAATTTTATCTTTATTGAGGCTGGCAAGAACTACCAAGCAATTTCAAAAACTCTCCACAGCAATAGAATCGTAGTAAAGCTGCTGGGCAATATCTCTAACCACAAAGGCTGCATGAGAATCACGATAGGTACCCGGGAAATGAATGACAAGTATCTTAAATGCATAGAACAGATAATTTGATGTATGATTGTATACTCTTTGACATCGACGGCGTGTTGGTTGACATTCGCAAATCCTACAATGCAGCCATCAAAGAGACTGTGGGATACATGCTCAAATTTATCACTGGCAGTTCTTTTCGAACTCTAGTCACCGATCAGATCATTTTAAAGTTCAGACAGAGTGGTGGCTTTAACAACGACATGGACACTAGTTATGCTATAACCCTTGCAATCCTTGCCAACCCTCCAAATAACATCTCACAGGGGAGGAAGTTTCTTGCCAAGGTAGCAGAGAATTCTGACGAGAGCGGTTATATCTCGGTGGAAAAGTTCCTTGCTATCTATGACATTGAAAAGTGGAAAAAAATGCTGAACTACCCGGCACCGGTCGAAGATAGCATGCTTGCACAGGTATTTGATGAGATATTTTATGGACCGGACCTGTTCAGAAAGCAGGATCACTTGGAGCCCAAATATTGGACGACTGGCAGGCCGCTGATAAAGAACGATAGGCTCGCAGTAAGTGCCAAAACGATGAAAAAGCTCCACAAAATGTTCAAAGGCAATCTTGCAATAGTCTCTGGCAGGAGCAGGCTCGCTGCAGAATATTCACTCCAACCCATAATAAAATATTTTAACTCTGATGCCTGCATCTTTTTAGAAGACAAAAAGCGCGAGTATGCCAAACCAAACCCTTATGCAGTCAAGCATACGATGAAAGTGTTGGGTGCAAGAACTGCAGTCTATGTGGGTGATTCTGCAGAAGACCTGCTTATGGCAAGGCGCGCTGAGAAAGAGACAGGCGCAAAAATTGCATTTGTAGGCATTTATGGCAACAGCTCTGAGCCAGACAAAGCAATAGACAAATTCAAACAGGAGCGCGTTGAGGCAATTATAAGGAGCGTCAACCAACTACCGAACATAATAAATAAAGTACGTCTGTAATTCATAAAATATACTTGGCTTCTGCCGGAAGAAAGGCGAGGATTGAAAGGGTCACAAAGGAGACAGCGGTAAATGTTAATGTTAATCTCGACGGTACTGGTAAGACTCACATCAATACGCGTCTTTCCTTCATCGACCACCTGATCATGTCAATTGGCAAGCATGCGATGATCGACATCAGCCTCAATGGAGAATCAAACGATGGTATCGTACACCACTTGGCAGAAGATGTTGCTATTGCATTGGCGCAGAGTATAGACAAAGCGCTGGGTGATAGGACAAGGATCACACGATTTGGCTATGCACTTATCCCGATGGACGAAGCGCTGGCGTACGTGTCGATCGACTTAGTCAAGCGACAATACTACAACGTGCAGCTGAAACTTATTCGCGATACCATTGAAGGAATACCAAGAGAAGACCTTGAGCACTTTGCAAGATCGTTGGTGCAGAACCTAAATGCGTGCACTCATATGGTAGTTTACTCTGGTGAAAACGATCATCATAAGATTGAAGCCGCGCTCAAGGCGTTTGCAGTGGCACTTAGGATGGCCACTAACATCGACAGCAAAAGGAAGGGTGTGCCAAGTGCTAAGGGGGTTATGCAATGACAAAAATAGCGATTTTTGACTATGGTGCAGGCAACATCTTCAGCCTCAAGTCTGCACTTGAGCGCAATGGAGCAGAAAGTGTTGACATAATCTATGATCTAAAAGAACCGCCAAAATTTGACGGGCTGGTACTTCCCGGTGTCGGCAACTTTGATCCTGCAATCAGATCAATAGAGGATAGTGCAAGCTATCTTGATAAAGCCATTGACAATTGCATGCCGTTGTTGGGAATCTGTCTTGGCATGGAGATACTCTTTAACAAGAGCGAGGAAGGCCGACTGGAAGGATTGAATATATTGGACGGCGAGGTCGTAATGCTCCCAAAGGGCAAGGTCAAGATTCCTCACATGGGATGGAACAACCTCCAAATAAAAGGCGAGAGCAAACTGCTAAAGGGAGTCAAGGATCAGTCGTGGATATATTTTGTGCATTCTTACAGGGCTGTACCAAAGGATCGTAAGTTAGTAGTGGCGACTTCTGATTATGGTGTCAGCATCCCAGCGATCATTGAAAAGGATAATCTGATCGGTGTCCAGTTCCATCCAGAAAAGTCGGGCGATGTTGGTGCAGTTATGATAAAGAACTTTATCGAAATCTGCAAAAAAGAAGTGAAATGAGAGTCATAGCCGCAGTTGATATCATGGGTGGAAGCGTAGTCAGGCTTGTCAAGGGGAATCCTGCTAACAAGGTAGAATATAGCAATGATCCTGTTGAAACTGCAAAAAAATGGGAGAATGTCGGGGCCGACATGCTGCATGTAGTTGACCTAGATGCAGCGTTTTCGACTGGCAGTAATTCTGAGCTAATCGCTAAAATATCAGAAGCAGTCAGGATCCCCCTGCAGATTGCAGGCGGCATTAGATCATTAGAAAAAGCTGAAGAGGTGCTGTCAATGGCATCAAGGGTTGTGATTGGCACTATGGCCTATAGAGAACCGGAGGTCATAAGAAAGCTTGTCAAGAAGAATGCAGGCAGAGTAGCAATTTCAGTAGATCAGATAGACGGTATGGTTATGGTGAAAGGCTGGAAAGAGTCTACTGGAACAAGAGTTGCAGACGCAA
>JAICHI010000029.1 GCA_025922735.1 Nitrososphaeraceae archaeon
TAGCATCTGCCCACAATCATAATAAATCCAGTTAGTAAGACGGGCCTTTGGAAAAAATTCAGCAGTCAAGCAAAAACTAAATACTGCAATAAAAACTGTACTATAATAATATTACCTAAAGACGAACTATAGTTTAGTTCTAAAATCAAGCGATATGAAAAAGACACGTTTCTCGTTTATACCAAACGCTGTCATTTTGATCGTTGCTTTGGAAAGTGATAGCTGTAGCAGCTCTAGCTGTTGCAGTCGCTGTTGCAATCATTGTGTTTTCTATGCCGATGCAGACGAACTCTGACACACCTAACGTTAAATTCACAGAATTTACGCCCGATAGAAGAGACATAAGTGTTGGAGAGTCTGTTAAAATTTTATTCAATGTACAGAATCTGGAGATGCGGCCAATCACCGACGCACAAGTAGTCATTGTCATTGAACCTTCCGGCTATCAACCATACTTGACAATACAAAACCAGACAGTCCATCTTCCAGACTTGCATAGCAAGGACGCCCGCACAGGCCAAATAGAGGTTGTAATAAGTGCCGCCGGTGCACCAGCAAAGGAAGCCGTTTACACAGTAAAGGGAATATTGTTTATCGAGGGCAACATGTCAGATGTCCGAGAATTTGAACTTAGGATAAGGCAGCAGCAGTGATCAAAGTACGAAATATTCTGCTTCTGGATGGTGTACTATTATTGCCGCAGTCGACTGATCAGGCACTATTTGACCTGATTCGGTGAGTGTCATGCCAGATTTTTCAGGCTCTAATATCTGCCAGACAAGATGGTGTTGAGAAATATCGGGACAGCTTGGGTATCCCCAGCTGTAACGAAGGCCACGGTTTTGTCCTATTTTTAGTTCATCTCGAATTTTTGCGTTGATCAATTCCGCCATCGCCTCCGCTGTTTCAACTGCAAGGCCGTGCAAATAGTAGGCATCAGCATATCTGTCTTGCTTGTTCCACTGGTCGATTATTTCTGTGACCTTGTTGCCGACAGTTACCGCTTGGAACGCAACGATATCATCCTTGCCGAAATAATCTGCAAGGCAAAGATGCTTTTCTTTTGAAGAACGTGGAAATTCAAACATGACCTGCTTGCCGTCTGACAGGTCAATTGCCACCCTGCCACTACCTCCTTGTCCAAGTGTCAAATTGTGGCACTTGTAGAATCCATATACTGCGCAGGGTTCAAACAATTCTTCGCTTAGCACTCGATCCGTCCAGCTTCTGAACAACTTTTCAGGGTCCTGATCACTTGCCCCTTTACCTCTCATTCCCCACTGCAATACAAACAGCGATTTTTTGTTAATGTATCTCCACACTTTGTTTAAGTCAATTTGAAACGGCTCCAGCCTGGTAGGCCGGTTAATATGAGCAGGTATTGGAGGCTCTACAGGCTTGATGCCGCTGTGAGAAATCTGGGATTGCTCAACTGCCATGGCAGGCTGGTGCCGTTCATCCCATTTCTCTAATTTTCGCTGCCACTCACTGACAAACTGCTCGCGATCAGGAGACATGAGTCTGTTCATCACTTTTAGACCATCAAATGCTGTCTTGCAATAGAATACCCCCGGGGAGTAAATGCCATCCTCCTTTGCAATCCTGTTGATGTAGTTACTGTTAATTGCCGCCCCCCCACAAAGCACTGGCATATTCATACCATTCTGCCGTGCGTGCTCGACAAAGTATTGCATCTGCTTTGATGTAGATACAAGTAGTGCCGATAACCCTACTGCATCTGCATTGACTTCACTAATCTTTTCAAGAATTTTCTGCAGTGGCACTTGCTTGCCAAGGTCGTAGACTGTATAGCCGTTATTAACGAGGATTGTTTTTACCAAGTTCTTGCCAATATCATGCACATCTCCATAGACTGTGCATATTACAAGCTTACCCTTGCTCACTCCCTCTTGCTTGATCAGGTATTTCTCCAGTTCTGCAACAGCTGCTTTCATGCATTCGGCAGACTTCAACACAAAGGGTAGGATCAGCTCGCCGGCACCAAACTTATCACCCACCTCTTTCATTGCCGGAAGCAGCACTTCATTGAGCGTCTCTACTGCCGCTTCGTGAGCTGCCTCTTTTGATGAGGCTCTCAGCACAAGCTGTCCACCACCGTCCTTGGTATCCTTGCCGCCCTTGAGACGGTCAGCTATTGCCTGCACTACGTCATCCTCTATTCCCTCTTTGAGTCTGTTGACAATTCTGAAGTGGCAGCGTTTGGATGCTTCCCAGCTTGGATCTACCTCTACCCTCTTGACCGGGCCCTCTCCCGTTACTACCTTAGCACCTTCAAAGTATGTTATCAGATCTGCAAGAGCATTTGGATGCCTGTTGAAAATCAGATCTTCTGCCAGCTTTTTCTGCTGCTCGTCGATCTCTGGATATGGAATGATGTCGCGTGCATTAATGATGACAGCATCAAGCCCGGCCTGCAGCGCGTGATACAAAAATATTGAATTAATTATTTTTCTTGCATTTGGCGAAACGCCAAAGCTCACATTGCTCAAGCCTAATACAGTAAAACACTCGGGAAATTTCTTCTTAACAAGTCGAATGCCATCCAAGGTATTTTTGGCTGCATCAGCAAGTTCAGGATCTCCAGTCACAATTGTGAATGTAAGTACATCGAATATGAATTGCCAAGGTTTTAGACCATATTGCTTCGTACCGATTTCATAGATGAGCTCTGCGACTTCGAGTTTTTCTTGAGGTGTCTTTGCCATCCCCTTTGGACCTATACACAGAGCTATAGCCGGCACACCGTATTTGACCATCAGCGGTGCGAGTTGATGAAATCTGTCACCACTCCCTTCCAAGTTTATTGAATTGATTATGGGTCTGCCGGGAATCTGCCTGATTGCAGCTTCGATCACTTTTGGATCTGTTGAATCAATAACCAGTGGTGCTTCTATCTCCAGGCTGAGCCTCTTGACCAGCTTGACCATGAACTCCTTCTCATCAGATCTCTCAGTGGTTGCAATACACACATCAAGGCAGTGTGCTCCATCCTCTGCTTGATTTCTTGCGAGGTCAGTCAGCCCGTCAAAATTGTTTGCAAGCACTAGCTCCTTGGCTTTCCTAGACCCTTGAGTATTGATGCGCTCCCCAATTATCATGGGGCGTGGGTCCTGCCTTAAGTCTACTGCCTTTAGAGATGAGCTTATACTTGGAACCAAACTGACTCTTTACTTATTATTTAGCCATTATATTTGCTATTCACACACAGAAAAGTAAGATCTATATCGAAAATTCCTTCTTACCTGTTTTATAATAAAAATCCAAGTAAGAACCATGGCGACGATTCAACAGTTCAAATTAAGGAGTAATAGCTCTAGCGGCTTCATAGACAAGGTGTACACTATTATAAGGAACAAAAGTGGCAAGGTCACAAGCAAGGATCTTGACGAGATGATCGGTAACAAACAGTATGTCAGACTTGCAATCACCCGCTTGACAGTCCAAGGTAGGATCAAAAGGGTCAGGGGCTTTGGGAAGATGGGAATTGAATATTTCTATAAAGACATTGACCGTCATCCGCAAAGAACTAGTCGGATCAAACAAAGTACTATTACTTCTTCTTATCGCTAGCATCTAGAACTCTTCTTAACTCTGCAATATGTTGAGGGTTAGTTCCACAGCATCCCCCTATCATTCTCACATGATCGTATTTGTTAACAAAATCTTCAAGCGCTTGTGATATTTCTTTTGGTGTCATCCTATATATTGCACGGCCGCCTTCGTTCTGGGGCATGCCAGCATTTGGCATAACCAGTATTGGCAGATCTTGCTCACTTAACCATCTTACGTTTGGAGTCATTTCATGTGGGCCTGTGGAACAATTGAGCCCAAATGCATCGATGTTCATGTTGCTCACAGTGGTGTAAGCTGCTTGAATGGTGGTTCCGAGCAGCATTTTACCGTACTGATCTAATGTAACATTGGCGATTATCGACACTTTTTTGGCTTCTTTTTCCATCGCCATATGGCATGCCTCGATTGCCAGCTTGACCTCTAGTATGTCCTGACTTGTCTCTATCAACAGCGCGTCGACTCCTCCAAGAATGAGCCCTTCAGCCTGTAGCATAAACGCCTGTTGTATCTCATCAAGAGGCGTTTCTCCAAGCGCAGGGTCATTTGAGCTTGGTAGATATCCACTAGGGCCCATAGAGCCGATTATATATCGCTGTTTGTCCTTGAATTCATTGCAGACTTCTCTTGCAAGCTCTGCCGCTTTCTTGTTAAATTCAATTGTATTGTCGCCGTATCCATACTCGGCAAGCTTGAACTTATTGGAGCCAAATGTGTTAGTCTCGATGCAATCGGCTCCTGCCTGGAGGTAGGTTCGATGAATCTGCTTTATCCACTCTGGTCGCGACAAATTGAGACCATCGTTGAATCCATCTTTGCCATCTGGAAAATCCTCTGTTTTGGGATTGAGGCGCTGTATCTCAGTTCCCATAGCACCATCGAATAGCAATACCCTTTTTTTTGTTGCCTCAATGAATGACTCTCGCAAGTGCTGTAAACCTTTCTAGCATTCAATAGAGTTTAAAACCTTTGTGAATTGTTGCGGCTCATAGATTTTGACTACAGAGAATCTAGGAAAAAAGAAACGGTAAGAGTACCGACAAATGAATATTCACGAAAAGAAAATCACAATCTAGATGCCACATCCATTATTTTGATCTATCAGGGGGTGACGCGAGATATCGTGCGTGGAAAAGGCACAGTGTCCTTGATATCTCCAGCGTTTGTTATCCACCGCATTAAGCGCTCAATGCCAAGCCCAAAGCCACCATGAGGCACAGAGCCATAATTTCTTAGGTCAAGGTACCAATCATAGGCCGCAGGATTGAGCCCCTCTTTCTTGATGCGCTGAGTGATTGAAACAATATTGTCTTCCCTTAGACCACCACTCGTTATTTCGCCAAAGCCCCGAGGCGCTAGCATATCTACCGCCAGCCCACTGCCTCTATAGTCTGGGTTTTCCTTTACATAAAAGGGCTTGATTGCAAGGGGATATCCTACCACAAATATCGGCTTGGCTACATTTTTAGTCAGCTCGCGTTCAGAATCAATATTTAGGTCATCGCCAAACTGTATTTCTCGCTTGCTGCCGTCTTCTTGAGTAATCATTAACCCTTTTGACTTAATGATTTCAATTGCCTTTTCATAAGACAGCCGCTCAAATGGCGGCTCGATCTTTTTCAGTTCAACTATATCACGTCTTAGGTACATCAGTTCCTCAGCCCTCTCCCTGATTGTGTTCTGGATCACGTATGAAACAAGCTGTTCCTGCACTTTCATGAGGTCTTCAAGCGTGACCCATGGTGCCTCAGCCTCGAGGTGAGAAAACTCTGCCAGATGCCTTACAGTTCGGGATCTTTCTGCACGAAATGAAGGCGTAAGGGCCCATACAGGTCCGAGTGAAAAAATCATCGCTTCCAAATACAACTGGGCGCTCTGCGACAGGTAAGCTTCTTCGTCGAAATATCTCAGCTTGAAAAGTGTCGAGCCCCCTTCCACTGCGCCTTTGACAATAATCGGTGCAGTCACTTCCATCCAGCCGCTTTCCATGAACCAACGCCGGCTATAGTCAAGTACAGTTGCCCTTATTTTCGCCATTGCGACCATCTTGCGCATACGCATTGCCAGATGCCGCTTGTCAAGCAACAATTCTTCGCTCTGATACTCACCTATAGGATAATCAGTGCCTGCAATATTGTATATCTTGAGATTCTTTCCCTTTATCTCGTATCCTCCCTCTGGAGCCCTTGCATCTTGGCTTACAATGCCTGTCACTTCTATTGAAGATTCTATAGTAAGGCTGGCTGCCTTTTCGACAGGGAAGACGCATTGGATCACGCCCCCCCTGTCGTCGCGCACAAGCACAAACGCATTCTCTTTTTGCTTTCTTAGCCGGTATACCCAGCCCCTGATCATAACTTCCTTGCCTACATAGTTTGACGATTTGACCTCACTTGTCCTGACGGACATTGAGATTTAGGTTTCTCATCTAATTCTTAAGTTTATCACTAAAAAGCAGGGAGGTAGTAAAATATGCACATCTGACCTACCTTGTTTTTATCCCGTAATCTGTTGTACGCAATGAGCATAAATGTGAGAAAGAAATATTGAATACCATGCTGGAATAAATGCAGGCAATGGTTCTCACAAAGCTTGCGCCAATAGAGACCCGCCCCCTCAAGCTTATGTCAATTGAGAAGCCAACAATGAAGGGAAGGACTGGACTTTTCCTCGAAATAGAGGCGTGCGGCGTATGCCGGTCAAACCTGCACCTTATCGAAGGCGACTGGAAAAAGTATGGCGCGCCTTCAAGCCTGCCAGTGATACCGGGCCACGAAGTCGTTGGCATTGTTAAAAAGATAGGAGATGGTGTGAAAAAGGTCAAAGTAGGCGACAGGGTTGGCATCCAGCCGCTTTTTAGCTCATGCCTGCAGTGCGAGTATTGTATGTCAAGGCGGGAGAACTTGTGCGAGAGCGCTGAGATAACTGGCGAGACTGTGCAAGGAGGCTATGCCGAATACATATCTGCGGTGGAAGAGTTTGTGACTCCGATCCCAGACAACTTTGACTCGGCACATGCTGCTCCACTTTTCTGCCCGGGCATAACTGCATACAAGGCAGTCAAGGCAAGCGAGCCTGCGGCTGGCAAGACAGTTGGCATCTTTGGAATAGGCGGCGTCGGCCACTTAGCGATCCAGATAGCCAAGATTTATGGTGCAAGGGTCGTAGCCGCATCAAGAACTAGAAAGCATATCGACTTGTCAAAAAAGCTGGGTGCAGACAATGCCGTTGTCTACCAACATCCGGATGAGCATTTCTTGAAGGACCTGACAGACGAGGAGGGTCTGCTTGACAGTGCAATTGTCTTTGCACCATCTGACAAGGTGATAGACGCTGCCATTAGGTCAGTCAAGAAAGGAGGCATTGTTGTTCTAGGCGTTCGTGGTAATGTGATTAACTTTCCAACATTTGAAGAAAAAATAGTAAAGGGTAGCGTTATTGGCACTAGAAAAGACATGGCTGATTTAGTCAAGATGGCAAGTATTCAGGGCTTGCAAGTCATCATAGAAACATACAAGCTTACAGAGGCTAATGAAGTGCTACATAAGCTCAAAAAGTCTGAAGTAGAGGCTCGTGCAGTGCTCATCCCATAGATATCGTATATATATTTAAAGGTGACGAGACGCCAGTCCTCTTTGCACCGGAGGATGCCTGAAGGAATGACGATGGTGGTTCCATGACAGCAGGTCTTGCCTAAGAAATTGCAACCCTATTGATTTTGGTTGTTGCCCTAACAGAGGGAGCCCGAATTGTTAACAACGTAGTTAGTAGCATGGACAAAGAGTATGCGCTTGAGGTAAACTTCTATAGTGTTATTGTCTCTGCTATTTCAGCTGCCACGCCTTCTACATGCTGTTGGAAGTGATCTTGTTGTAGAGCGACAATCTTATTGTTCCTTATATATCACTTGTTCTAACCACAGCATTGTTGCCCAATGCTCTCTTACTCTCCGTCGGAGCTCCGGGTAATTCCTCAAAGCCCAATAGTATGCTTTCTTTGCTAGCTCGTCAGCTTCCCTATTTTCATCGCGCTTTATCCATTCAAACCTCATACTATCAGGGGCAAACCTTGACCGTATCATAATAGCTCTATCATACATTGGACCCATTCTTGCAGCCCTTGGACTGTAATCTCTACTCTTCAGTTTTCTCATTATCAATTGACAATCTCCTCTCACCAGAATTTCATAGTCATAATTATCATTAGCGTAGTCGTTTTCTACCAGCCATTCCATAGCCTTTATTGCACTACCATATTCAGCTGCATTACTATTAGATTCAGGAGAAAAAGGTCTAACTGAATTAACTAAGCCATACCCTCTATACAATACCGTAGCCTTTTCGTTTTTCACTACAAAACCATAGCAGGCTATACCAGAAGGATTTGCTGGTTCACACAAACCATCAAAATTAATAAAAACCTTTTTCTTTGTTGTAATTATTCAATCCTCTCCTTAACAGCTCCTCTCTCTTAATCCTCCACACTCATGATGTATCCCATATACTCATTTAAATACAGACTTGAAAAAGCGGATCTGTTGGGGGTAGTGTCAGCTGAATAGTAATGGTAGAATTATTGGTGGCAAGAGTTTAGGGCACATTTTTCAAGCTTTAGTAATTATGAAATAACACACTTTCAACTAACCGTAAATTCTCGAGTTTGCGAAGTTGACCAAAATGATCAGTATGTCTAAGTATATGTACTATCTACCTCTTTTTCTCTTCTGTTTTGTATCGTAAATTACGGTGTCTCCAATCTTCCGATAAACCAGTATGCCCTGCAGCTCTTTGCAGCAGCCGCAGGTAAGCACCTTAATGTCATGTATATTTCGGTAACCGCAATTACTGCAATGAAATGAAAAAAGTTCTATGATCTTTCCTTCTTTTCTTCCGCGAAAGTCATTTCCAATATCTCTTTTTAGCTTATCATAAACATCGTCTATATGTGACAGAGTGTATCAAACATAAAATTGTAGCCTAGATCCTTTAACGCTTTTGCCTCTATCCACACCAAGAATCACTTATTACATTGTTTCGATAGCCTCATGTACTACGTTGGCTAGGTAAGGTCTTGCCCAGCCAACTATTTTATCTAGCAGATCCTAACAGAAAAAGGATGGGGACCTATAGGTGACAATCTAGCAATATAATGGGCGGGAATGAAATAAGGGAACTTTCTCATGCATCCTTTAAATCTATGGTATTCTCACCCTGCTTGATGAAAACTATCCTTACAGCAGCAGCAGCAGTCTTTGCGACTTTTGCAATCTTTGGCGGGACATTTGGCGTGGCGGCGCCGGCACTGGCACAGACCAATACCACAGACACTGAAACCTCTGGCATGTCAATGGACATGGGAGGCGACATGATGGCTATGATTCGTGAAATGAGCGCCAACCACAAGTGGGGCATGATTTCTAGCATTCAAAATGATGAGCAGGGGCAACCAGCGTGGATTGTTTCGGGCAACTGGATGATGGAGATGGCTTCGCAGAACGATACTGCCACAGCTAACACGACTGGTGGCATCAGCAACATCGCAGGCTTCGATGCAACACTTCATATGGTGATGTTCAATGGCTCGGCTATGCATAATCACGAGATATCCAACTTCACACAGACGGGAGACGCGACATTTAATGGTGACACCAACTCAACTACAATAACAGGCACAGCTACTATTACAATGCGCGATGGTCCAGTTCCAGATGTGCAAACTACAATAGAGATAGCACAAGACAAAGTGATAGCCATAACACCTGACCCAGCTGCACTTGAAAACCACTTTGGAGACACACCAATCTATGGAATAGTGATCTCTCCAGAAATGATAGAAGAGATGATGATGGGGTATGGTGACGGGGGTGGCATGAAGCAGGGACCCATGGATGGCATGATGATGAATAGCAGCAGCGGGATGTAGACAAGAGAATACACATAGGAACTAATGTTTGAATAAATGTGGAAGCAATTCCACTCTCATTTTTTTGATTATCGGAAGCCTTCTATTATAAATCATTTATCACAAGCTATTTTTGTCCTAGGTTTTATCGTCATTATAGTTGCTAACCTATCTATCCATGACATTATATTTTGCGACTTCTATGTCAGCCTCTGCTTATCTTGCATTTATTATCAACTGAAGGGATGACTTGCTCTGGCTCGTTTGTCGGAGGTTTATTGCGAAGATATCGTTGACGAA
>JAICHI010000030.1 GCA_025922735.1 Nitrososphaeraceae archaeon
AATTTTATCCGACTTCCAAGCCTATATCTTAGATAATATAAAATAATTTTCTAAACCTTTAGTCATTATGAACAATATGATTGCTATGATCTCTTGTCTCTGCGTAACCGAACTATTTTGCTGTCCATATTCTATAACCATTGTCATGAAAATAGAAAATTTTTAACATAATATGTCTCCTTTTCGATGACGAACAGGTAAAGTCGCCATGTGTGTGAATTCATGTATGGCCTTGAAAGAATGCATTGAATGAGAAACCGAAGAGCACAGACAAAGCATATTGTGAAGCAATTCAAGATAAGGAGGAGAAGCTTGTGGCAACTATGTAGTGAATCTCAATTGACTTCTCTATGCAGATGTATATGTCTCTCTAATGTAACAGGCTTACAATATTGTGGTGCTAATGTTGCTAATGCAATGAAGGCTGCTACATTTTAATAAAGTAGACAATATTTTTTACAGCCTTGTTTAAAGTGGATTAATGGACCATGTTGTTATGATGGAACAATGGCAAAAACAATGGATTTTAAGCCTGATGGGCTCTTATAATGGCAACAGATTATTGGCAGCAAAAAGAATGTCTGAAATTTCTAAGAAAGAAATACGAGAATGTTGGCAACTACTAGATGAAGCTGTACCAATGAGCACTGTAGAACGAATAAGATATTGTTCGCTCGGGATTATGGATTGATGTGATTGGTATGGCCAATTTGTTGGGTTCTCCTTATATAAAGAAGATGCAGAGAAAACCCGTCAAGAATAGTGACTTGCAGTTTGATAGAGCGCTACACTTAGGCATGAGATTACATGATTAGTGGTTGTAGTCTTCGCTGTCCCTCTTGTTGTTTTGCAAAGTTCATTGCTTCATCATATGATATCATCATTATGTGAGACAATTAATTGATTTCTTGTCATGTATGGTGACCGAGTGTATGCTGTTGCATTACTAAATATTTTTTACCAATCTATTGTGAATGCAGATATATGCGCATCTATGCTCTTTGCTGATCGTAATTAGACTTTACTGCATGTGTTTTGAATGCTTTTGAAAGCAGATCCAATGGTAAGTTTTTATGTAAAACTCAGAATCTTAGTCTTTGAAAATAATGCCAGACTATTCTCCACCTAAATCGATATGCATATGTGTAAACGAAATACAAACGCGACTTAAAGTTGGAAATGAGATAGCTCGTTAGATTTGTTAGATCTACCTCCTTAAAACAGGAAGAAGTATTACAAGTAATAATATTCTAATCTAATATCTTAACGCTCAAATATGTTGCAGTACTTATAAAGCAAATGGAATCGCCGCCGGTAGCAAGCAAACTTGATCAAGAAGAAATAATTTACCTTGACTGGAACAATGCCTTTGATATTTTAGAAAAAGCATACAGATCAGGCCTCTTTGTTTTAATTATTGGCCCAAAGGGCACTGGCAAGACTAGCCTTGTAAGAAGATTTGCTTCAGAAATGAAAAAGGAACTTGATTCTGTCAACTTTTCACTTCGCACCAGAGAGTCGCATCTAGTAGGATCGAAGACTCTGAATGAGGGCGAAATAAATTTTGTCGAAGGCGTGCTGGTAAAGTCGATGCGTAATGGCACTCTGTTATATCTTGATGAACTAAATGCGGCAGAGGCAGACGTGCTGCTAAGACTTGACGAAGCACTAGACGACAGGCGACAGCTCGTGCTAAAAGAAGCAGAAGGGCAGATTGTCAAAGCAACAGACGACTGGTTTGTAATAGCTACGATTAATCCTTTATCGCACGTTGGTACTAAAGAGTTACCACCGCAGCTCCTGAGTAGGTTCCCTGTGAGGATAAGGCTTGACTACCCACCGGAAGATATCGAGCTCGACATTGTTAGCCGCCACGTGACAATTGACGATTCAAAGGTCAGGGATGTCAAGCACGCAATTCAGCTTGCCAAGAGCCTGCGCGAAGCGGCAGCCGTTGAAGAACTGTATTATAGCCCTTCGATACGCGAGACAATCGCGTTTGCCAAGATGCTCAACACTGGACTTTCTGGCAGGCAGACCGCCGAAGTTGTATATGCAAACGCATACGACCAATGGGGGCAAGTCGAGTATCAGAAAGTGATGGACATGATAACGTCGATCTTTGGCGACAGATAATGGTCAAGATCGCAAGCCCTGTAATGCGAAACGATGTTTTGCTCGACATTGCGACTTTTCTTGCCAGAAGATGGTCTGGCAACGACAAGGTAGTGATAATTCTTATGCCAGACAAACCTCCAACTGCCAAGCTGGACAAGAATCAGATCATTCTCTCTCTTCTTAACTATTATCCTGGCACTGACTTTCAAAAATACAGGCAGTGGCGTGTAGCCCTCTGGTTTGAATCAATGAGAATGAAACACTCTTCTAAGGTGCTGAGCAATGAGCATGCCTTTGGGTTTTTGCTCAATACGCTTGAAACAAAGAGAATCGAAATCCTTGGCTTGCGAGAATGGGAAGGAATGGCCAACGAGCTGATGTTCAACGAGGGCATTTCGTGGATGTCGCGTCAGCTTTTGAATTCGATATATGGCCGCTACAAAATAGCGGAGGCATTTTCGCAATATTTTCTCACTGGTTACCTGAAAGGTGAGCTATTTGGCGGCGAATTTGATAAGGTGAAAAAGGCAGCTGATTATGCAAATGAAATAATAAAGGAAGCCATAGACAACAACTACGGTACTAACTGGATGGAGCAGCACATCCCAAAACTGATCAAGATACTTGAGCTTGACTCCTTGGTTTCGATCCCCCTATTGTCTCCAAGGACAAGAGTCGGTGCATCACTTAACCAGAACGACATGCTCAAGCAGGTGGAAAAAGTAGTGCAGATGCGACACAAGAAAGACGACGTTCAGAAGAAGACTAAAGACGTCTACGAAGGTCAAGATGTGCTTCAAGAGTTCGAGGCTCTTCTAACGGAGAGTAAAAGGACAGAGAGCAAGGGCTATGAGTCATTGGAGAACTTTGGTCTGAGCGTGCCAGACAAGATGGACGTTGACGAGACCCAGATCTATGATATTGACCTAATACAGAAGGTCAAAGCGGCATTTAGGGACTGGAAAACAGGATGGATCGAGCGGCACGATGAATCTGGCGACGAGTTTGATGTAGAAACATACGTTGAGGCGCTGCCCAAGACCTTTATCGCTGACTTCCGGCTCTCGATCAAGACCAAGGTTGTGATATTGCTTGACCACTCTAGCAGTATAGCTGATGTAGAGTTAGAATACAAGCAAGCAACAATCGCACTCTGTGAAGCACTGCACTACCTTGGAATCAAGTTTGCAGTCTATGCGTTTAGCACAGACAAGCAGCAAGTAAAATGCTGGGTCATCAAGCCGCCCAACATCAAGTGGTCGGTGGTGAGCGCTAGGCGTCTTGTCCAAATAAGAGCAAGTGGCGGCACACCCTTGGCAGAGGTTTATGGTATGCTTCTGCCTATGCTCAAGTCGTTCAAGCCAGACATCTTTGTCACCTTGACAGACGGCGAACCATCAGACTTTGACGCGGTAAGACAGATGGTGCTCTCGTACAGGAAAATGGCCATCCACATGATGGCGATAGGGGTTGGCCGCAACCTCAATGACTCTGTCGGCATAGGACACAATTTAAAGTACCTCGACTACGAAAAGGCAATCTCTGTCAGCCGTTTGCAAGATATTCCAAAGAAAGTGATCAAGCTGCTGCGCAGCAGCTAGATGACTAGATTGGGATTTTCCTTCTTGACCTTTTCCCAGTCACTCAGGAAAGCGGAAAGTCCCTTATCTGTCAGTGGATGGGAAATCATCTTGCCAAGTATGTCGGGTGGAAGTGTCACAACCTGCGCGCCAATCTTGCCGGCTTCGGTGACATGCAGAGGATGGCGAATGCTTGCAACAAGCACATCAGTGTTAAACTGGTAATTCTTGAATATCTGCACTATTTCACTGATGACTGTCATGCCCTCATGCCCTGCATCATCAAGCCTACCAATAAATGGACTGACATAGGCAGCACCGGCTTTGGCAGCAAGGATCGCTTGGTTTGCTGAAAATATGAGCGTGACGTTTGTCTGGATTCCTTCCTCTTTTAATTTCTTGACAACCTTCAATCCGTCTGGGATCATGGGTATCTTGACTACGACGTTCTGTCCGTATTTTTTGAGCCCGTGGGCCTCATTGACCATTTCCTCCATTGTAGTTCCGATGACTTCAAGGCTCACCGGTCCCTTGACTATCTTGACTATCTCGCGCATGATCTCGGCTGGGTTGCCCTTCTCCTTTGAAAGCAGTGTTGGGTTTGTGGTGATGCCGTCTACCAAGCCCATATCGCTGTACTTTTTGATCGATTCAATATTTGCAGTATCAAGAAAGATCTTCATTATTTCCTGCTCCTGCTTCTTGCTTCAAGCACTGCCTTTGCTATTTCAGTTGTGGTCAGACCATACTGCTCCAAGAGCATATCGATTTCCTCATCACGTGCAGACTCGCCAAATATATCCTGTACTCCAACGCGCTTGATAGGTACAGGGTAGGTCTCCCCAATAACTTCAGACACTACGCCTCCAAGGCCACCGATGACATTATGCTCCTCGGCCGTAGCTATGGCACCCGTCTCCTTGGCGCATCTAGCTATTAAGTCCTTATCAATAGGTTTTATTGAAAACATGTCGACTACCCTGCAGGAAACACCTTTTCTCTTGAGCTCTTTTGCTGCTTCGAGTGCCCTGCTCACCATAAGGCCGCATCCAATTATTGTGGCGTCAGAGCCATCCTCAAGAATGTTGCCTCTGCCAAGCTCAAACGCCCTTGATTGATCTGCATAGATTATATCACATGAGGGTCTTGCAAGGCGCATATAAAAGGGACCAGAAGTAGACGCTATCATCCTGATGAGATATTTGACGGAAACTGCGTCAGCCGGCACGAGCACCCTCATGTTAGGGATTGCTCTCATCTCTGCAATGTCTTCTATCTGCTGATGAGAGGCTCCATCTGGTCCCACTGTAAGCCCGGCGTGAGAAACAACTAGCTTGACATCGAGGTAGGGGTAGCAGATTGTGTTGCGGATCTGGTCAACACACCTTCCAGGGATGAATGCAGCATAAGTGCTCGCAAATGCAATCTTGCCAGCTATTACCAGACCGGCTGCCACCGAGACAATGTTAGCCTCTGCGATCCCGACGTTGAACATTCTCTCAGGGTACTTGTCGCCAAACTTTTTCGTCTTAAGAGACTCAGTTGTGTCGCCTCCAACACACACAATGCGAGGGTCATCTCTTCCAAGCTCCACAAGAGTATCACCATAGGCTCCTCTCATGTCTGCGGTTTTTTTCTCGCTACCTAATAGCATGTAGCTCTTCCTCTATCCTAAGCTCATTTGCATAGGGAATCAATATATGTTTACGGGCCTTCATCCAGTCAGCCCTTATGTTAAGCTGGGTCGCGTGGTTAAGAAGCCTTCTCTCAAGTGCCACTTCCGCCTTGTTTCTCAGCTGGATGACTGAGCCGTGAATGTCTCCGCCACTATACACAGCAGCACCCGCAACAAATATCCTTGCTCCAGCATCGTATGTCTGCTGTAGCGTCGTCGCATCTATGCCTCCGTCAGCTTCAATATATCCCCTAAAGCCATGCTGCCTCAGTTGCTTGTTAAGCACTACCATCTTGGTCAATACTTCAGGCATGAACTTTTGGCCTGCTGAGCCGGGGTGAACCGACATAACAATGACAACATCAAGGTTATGCAAGCTGTGGTACATCCACTTTGGCACATCGGTGCCCGGATTAATTGCAATGCCTGGGCTGATCCCGTTGTCGATCAGTCTTTCCTGAATTTCTCTAAACTCATTTTCGGTGCACGCCTCTGCATGCACTGTGATGATATCACATCTTGCATCGATGTAATCCTGTATTTTCTCTAGTGGGTTTTCTATCATCAAGTGGGTGTCAAACGGCAGACTGGTTAGTCTCCTTAGTTTTTTGATAGTATCAGCAAAGAATGTAGTGTTTGGAACAAACCGGCCGTCCATCACATCTAAATGGATCATATCGACTCCTTCGCGCTCGACCTTCCTTATTTTGTCCTCGTAGTTCTCACGCTCGCCTGCTATTATTGAAGGCGCGATCAGACACTCGCTCTCTAGCTCTTCCAGCAGCACTTCAGTTTGCCTCTTGGGCGGTGCTTTTCCATGCCACTGGGGATTGTTTGCCATGTGGCGTATACCGTTTCCTTTGACAGTATTGGCAAGTATCATGACGGGCTTGTCATGCACCTGTGCAGCCTTGTTGAGAGCGTCCACTATTTGTTCGACCCTGTGACCGTCTACCTCAAAGACCTCCCAGTTAAATGCGGTCCACTTATCCTTCATGGGATCAAGTGGCATAATGTCTTCAGTAAAGCCGTCCTGCTGGATGCGGTTGCGATCCAAAATGGTGACTAGATTGTCAAGTTTGAATTTGCCGGCGGCCATAGAAGCCTCCCATATCTGACCCTCATCTGACTCGCCATCGCCAATCAATACAAATACTCTATTCTTCTTGCCATCTAGTTTTTTTGCAAGTGCAATGCCGATGCCGACTGAAAGCCCAATCCCTTCTGAACCTCCCGAGTATTCAATACCTGGCACGCTATGTTGCTTTTGGTGTTCTGAGTACCTTACTGGGTGCCCCTGAAGGCGAGAACCAAGTTGACGGAGAGTCCTCAGCTCTTCAGGCTGAAAGTAGCCTGCAACTGCAAGTGTCGAGTAAAAGCCGGGCGCTGAATGCGCCTTTGAATTAATGAAATAATCGCGCTCGCTCCAGTTTGGGTTTGATGGGTCGTGCCTCATCCGTTTGAAATATAGAGTACCCATTATTTCAGCAGCAGAGAAGGAGGCACCGGGGTGGCCCGAACCCGCCTCAGTGATGCCTTGAATTGCCCACATGCGCGCATCCCGGATTTTCCTCTTGAGGTCAAGGTAACGCATGTTAAAACCCATAGTGATTCCCCCATGTAAACAGCAATATAAGAAAAAATTCATTGCAGGAAAATAAAAAGATATAGCTCGGTAATATCTCTCCCCTTAAGATTTAAAAGTTCGATAGCACAGTTTTATATACATCGTGTCGTCATTATCCTCATCTTTCAAACGACCACTCCTTATTTATGACGACAAGTGCTATTCTTGCGCCAAGTTCGCCAAAGTGGCTAGCATGCTTTCTCGCGGCTGGATAAGGGCAGCGGGCCACTACTATTCGCAGGTAGCCAAGGAAGCCAAGGATATGATCTTTCCTACCGACTATGATGCAACTAAAATGTTCTGGCTTATTAACAAGAGCGGTGCTCATGGCGCACGATCGGGTCTGCTGCCATTGGCAAAGGAAATTCTCATAGGCATTGTACGGGGAAGAGGAAAGGTTAGCAATATTAGCGCGTCATGCGAATTTGACAATACCAACAATATCTCATGCTATACGCTCACGGATGTATTAAAGAGGATTGCTGGCACACTAAGCAAGGGAACGTCTTTCAGGTTTAACACATAGCAATTGCCATTGCCTTTTATGAAGGCAGAAGATGTGTTTGAGGGCAAAGACTATATCGTAGTCTATATGGGCATCGGCATAGAGGCGGTTTCTCTACTGTAATGAATAGGTAGCAGCTGAGAATGCAGAGGCATGTTCTGACCCCTAAGGTAGTAATCCTCCGCATCGCTTCTGCCCGACAAATGTGAAAGCTAATTTGGCAGAGCGCAGGGATAGCTCAAGTGCAATAAGGCGATTTCGCCTCACCACCTCCTGTTACTTGTGCTGTTATAAACTTAAAATAAAGTCGATAATGAACTCTAGTAGTCGTGGTACAGGTCAAAGTCGAGAAGGCTAAGATAGATCAAAAGCAGACTCCGCTTCTGGTGATAGGTGTATTTGAAGGCGAGCAGGATATTCCACATTCAAAAGAGCTAGACTCATCAGTCTCTTCTTCAATCAGGGAAACGCTGGAAAACAAAGAGTTCCGTGGGACATTTGGCTCGTCGATAGTAGTTTATACTTTGGGCAAGGGGCCAATGAAAAAGATAATGCTGCTTGGTCTTGGCAAGCGGGAAAAATTCACGGACGAAAGTGCGCGGATCTGTGCCGGCAAGGCAACGCGGAAGGCTCGAGAGCTGGGAATAAAGGAATTTTCAATATTACAGTTCTCAAACCTTGACGAAGGGCTTGTAGAGGCTATGACAGAGGGAATCACTCTTGCATTATACTCGTTTGACAAGTACAAGGAGGTCAAAGAGCCTGTCACAAAAATTGAAGAAGTTACAATATTGATCAATTCTGATTCTCTAAAGTTTCAGTCGGTTGCTGAGAAGGCAAACCTTATAGTCGAAGCGGTAAACTTTGCACGCGACATCGGCAACCTGCCACCAAACGACTGCCCGCCGGCCCATCTGGCAAGTATTGCCGTTTCGCTAGCGCAAGACTACGACATGAAGGTACGAGTAATGGATCGTTATGAGCTTGAAAACATGGGGATGGGTGGTATTGTGGCGGTGGGCAAGGGAAGCAATAACCCCCCCAAGCTCATAGTCCTTGAATACACTGGCGCAAGCGACCCTCAGCAAAAGCCCTATCTGCTGGTAGGCAAGGCGGTGACTTTTGACACCGGCGGCATTTCTATAAAACCTGGCGAAAAGATGGATGAAATGAAATTTGATAAATGTGGCGGTTGCACAGTCCTAGCCATTATACGGGCAGTCGCTTCGATGAAGTTGGCAGTCAACGTTGTAGGCATTGTCCCATCTGTTGAAAATATGCCGTCTGCTACTTCGTACAGACCCGGCGATATCATCAGAATGTATAACGGCAAGTCAGTCGAAGTGCTCAACACTGATGCCGAGGGCCGCATGATACTTGCCGACGCCCTAGCATATGGGATCGCCACATGCAGTCCAAAGGCTGTAATTGATTTAGCTACACTCACTGGTGCTGCCGTAATTGCACTTGGATCCAATGTAGCCGCGGTAGTAGGCAGCAACAAACAGTTGGTAGACAGGCTGCGCAAGCTATCCGATAAGACTGGAGAAAAGATGTGGGAGCTTCCGCTCTACGATGAATATCACGAGCAGATCAAGAGCACCTACGCAGATATCAAGAATATTGGAGGCAGGCCTGGTGGAGCGATCACCGCTGCAGCATTCCTATCCAACTTCGTCAACGATGTCCCTTGGGTACATATTGACATTGCTGGCACTGCATGGATGCAAGAAGGAACGCATGAGAAAAGCTACAACCATAGAGGAGCTAGTGGCTTTGGAGTAAGAACACTTGTCAAACTGCTGATGGAAGACGAAAAGCAGCTGCCAGCATGATGGAGAATATATGCCGCCGTTCCCGCTGAGCGCACTTGTGCTAGCCCTTCAAGAGCAGGACTTTAGTTGCAGAATAGGCAGCATGGAGCTGGATGTGCATCCTACAAAAAGACCGTATTTTGAGCGATGGCTCTCAAACAGGGACGGCTTTGTCCGGATGCTGAGTGGCAGCATCGACTTCGTCGGCATAGAGGAAGTAATGCGCATGGGGCCATTCTATGATATCTACTGCCTTGTAGAAAATGACTTTATTGTAGATACCGACGACAATGCCCACAAGTTGCTCGACGCCACGCCGTACTACACGCTGTCCAACGGTAAGGTGATAAACATGGGATGGAGCGGCGGCGTGATTGCAAACATGCTGGCAAAA
>JAICHI010000031.1 GCA_025922735.1 Nitrososphaeraceae archaeon
TCTGCAAACTAACTAGACTAACTTGCTGTTCTGAAATTAAAAGTGCGGGGGGTGGGATTCGAACCCACGAATCCCTAAGGAACAGGGTTGCAGGAACCAGCCGGCTCATTCTAAGCTTCGCACCCTTTTCTTCTTTCTCAAAAGAAAAAGAGACCTGCGCCGTTGACCGGGCTTGGCGACCCCCGCGCGCCTAAGAAAGCAAGAACTCTCAGCCAAATTTATCTATTTATAGCTTGGCAACTGTAAAAAACAATATTATAGATATGCAAGCAAGCAATATCAAGCCTCGGCTCTTTGGTACAAATGGAGTACGCGGAGTTTACGGTCAAGAGCTTACACATGATCTTGTGATTGATCTCTGCTATGCACTTGGCACGTACTTCGGCAAAGGGCCCATAGTAGTAGGATATGATGGACGCAAATCGCACCATGTCCTGTCAAAACTTGTCAGATCCACTCTCAACTCCACAGGGCTTGATACTGCAAACGCAGGACTTATCCCGACTCCCTGCTTGCAGTATGCCGCGAAGCGCCTAGGATACAGCGGAGGGGTCATGATAACTGCATCACATAACCCGCCGGAGTACAACGGGATCAAACCTACTGCGGCAGATGGCGTAGAAATTCCAAGGGAAGATGAGCTGAAGGTCGAGGATATCTATTATTCAAAGAGATTTATCAGGATAGATGGAACAGGTCGCGATTATCTTGATTACAATATTGTCAGTAAGTACATCGAGGCTATGCTTGCCCTCATAGATGTCGACAGGATAAGGCAACGAAAATTCACTGTGGTAATGGATACTGGAAACGGCGCGCAAGCAGTCGTTGCTCCGCTTGTAGCAAAAAAGCTTGGTTGCAAAGTAATCGTCATCAATGGTCAGATAGATGGGGACTTTCCTGGCCGTGGTTCAGAGCCAACACCGGACAATCTTGAAGTGCTCTCAGAAGCTGTCAAATCGGCAAGGGCGGATTTTGGAGTTGCATACGACGGCGACGGGGATCGTAGCATCTTTTGTGACAACAACGGCATGATCTACATGGGCGACAAGACTGGCGCACTTTTGGTCAAACACTTGCTGTCACAAAAGCATAAGGGTTCCGAAGTTGTTTGTCCTATCAACACTTCAATGGTACTATCTATAGTAGCAGAACAGGCCGGCTCTAAAATAATTAACACCAAGGTTGGAAGTGTCGAAGTATCTCGAGAAATGGTGAAGCGCAGCTGCCCGCTTGGGCTGGAAGAGAATGGCGGCTTTATGTACGGCCCGCTAAATGAGGTAAGGGATGGGGCAATGGCTACTGCACTTGTACTTGATATGATCGCAGCATCTGGCAAGTCACTTTCCGAGCAAATTGCGCAGCTGCCACAGACCTTCCAGTATAAGACCAAGTTTACGTGTGCTTCACGAGAAGTAGTCGACAGGATAATTAAGATATGCAGCGAGCATGGAAGCCCCAAAAAGGTCGAGACACTTGATGGAGCCAAGATTTGGATCGATGAGGAGACTTGGTTGATGTTAAGACCTAGTGGAACTGAACCCCTGATCAGAATGTATGCAGAATCAACTGACAAATCGCTACTGGATTCAAAGGTTGATGAATACCGCAGGTATGTGCAGTCCCTGATATAGGAATGGACAACATTTTTAATACGCTAACTATCCTTACACAGAAGAATAAGATGATCCCAATGGGTGATAGAAAAAATGAGTAAGCCATATTATGTCAAGTTTGAAACTTCTAAGGATCTGGTAAATGCAGTTTACGAGGCTGTTAGGGTATCAAAGCAGAGCGGTAAAGTCCGCAAGGGCACCAATGAGACCACCAAAGCTATAGAACGCGGCGTATCAAAGCTAGTTGTAATTGCCGAGGATGTCGAGCCGCCAGAAGTTGTGGCTCATCTGCCGATCCTCTGCGAAGAGAGAAACGCACCGTTTATCTTTGTACCTAGCAAGCAGCAGCTGGGTGCGTCACTTGGAATCGATGTGGGCTCTGCCGCTGCCACAATTGTCGATGCTGGCGAGGCTCAACACATTGTTGAACAAGTCGTCAGCTCTATAAGTGCGATGAAGGGAGTGGCAGCCGCCCCGAAATGATAGGTGTGGAGACTAATAGATGAGCAGCAAGGCAGCAGAAGAAAAGGTCGTCCCTGCGGAGGTAATCCAGATAGTAGGCAGGACAGGGATCGCCGGCGAAGTCATACAGGTACGTGTCAAGGTTCTCGAAGGTAAGGATAGAGGCCGGATTCTTACAAGGAATGTCAAGGGTTCTATTCGGATGAACGATATCTTGATGCTTAGAGAAACCGAGCGTGAGGCCCGCAAGATAAGGTGATAATAGTGAATGAGCAAGACAGCAACATCTCTACGCAACTGCTCCTTCTGTGGTAGACATATCACCAGTGGACATGGAATCATGCTTGTCAAAAATGACGGACATGTGCAGTGGACTTGCTCGAGCAAGTGCAAGAAGAACATGCGGGTGTTAAAACGTGACCCACGAAAACTCAAGTGGACAGTTCGTTATGTAAAGGGCGGGCTGCACATGAAAAAGCAATAGTGGTGGTGGATAGGCCATGGCATCTGAGCAAACGCTAATTGTTGTCAAGCCAGATGGTTTTAGACGTCATCTGACGGGCAAGATATTGGCGCGCTTTGAAGAAAAAGGCTTCCATCTAAGGGACTTAAAGTTATACAATTTCACTAAGGAAAAGGCACAGGAATTTTACTCTGTTCACAAGGACAAGCCATTTTTTGGCGAATTGCTATCTTTTATAATGTCTGGTACCGTCGTGGCATGCATCCTAGAGGGCAGTAATGCAGTAAATACGGTAAGGCTCATGATCGGCTCGACCAAGTCATTTGAAGCAGCTCCAGGAACCATCAGAGGTGACTTTGGCCTCGGGTTTACCGATAATATTATCCACGCTTCGGATTCTCCTGAAAGCTTCATAAAAGAGTCGCGTGTCATTTTTGGCTGATCCAATATACGTGGAACTTAGGCAGCCAATCGTCGTAGTTTTGGGTCATGTAGACTCTGGCAAGACTTCGCTACTGGACAACATTCGTGGCACTGCAGTTCAGGCACGAGAAGTGGGCGGTATAACGCAGCACATAGGTGCAAGTTTTTTACCCATTGAAACCGTCAAAGAGATAACTGGGCCGTTATACGCTAAACTTGCCAAGGCAGAAGCGGCAATACCTGGACTGCTTGTCATCGATACACCTGGCCACGAGATTTTTGCGAACCTGCGCACACGGGGCGGCTCTGCGGCCGACATTGCTATAGTCGTTGTCGATGTGAATAAGGGTTTTGAAGCTCAGACTATTGAAAGCATGGACATTCTGAAAAAGCGCAGGGTACCATTTGTCATTGCGCTCAACAAAGTCGACAGGATTGCTGGCTGGCGCACCTCTACACGATTCATTTCTGAAGATATAAAAAGGCAGGATACCGCTGTGCAGACTTTGCTTGACGAAAAGATATACAGCGTTGTTGGAATGCTCTCGAGGCTGGGCTATCCATCAGAGGCATTCTGGCGAGTCAAGGATTACACAAAGGAAGTTGCGATAGTACCTGTCAGTGCAAGAACCGGCGTAGGAATACCGGAACTCTTGGCCGTAATGGTGGGTCTAACACAGCAGTACATGGGAAAGAAACTGGAGCGCCATTCCAAGGATGCTGCAAGGGGTATAGTGCTTGAATCTAGCGAAGAAACCGGCCTTGGACCGTCTGCAAACATCATCCTTCTTGATGGAGTACTGCATCAGGGCGACAGCATCGTTGTAGGCAAGCGCGATGGTGCAATTTCCACCAGGATAAAAGCGTTGTTGCTGCCAAAGCCCCTTGACGAAATGCGAGACCCTCGAGACAAATTCAAGCAGGTCAATGAGGTAATAGCCGCTGCAGGCTTGAAGATAACCTCGCCGGACCTTGAGGGAGTGCTGGCAGGAAGTCCTGTATACGTTTACAACAACAGTCAGAGGAAGAGCAAAGAGGAGCTTGACCACCTAAAGTCACTTGTAGAGTCAGAGGTCAAGAATGCGATCGTAAGCAACACACAAACTAGCGGAGTGGTATTGAAATGCGATACTATCGGCTCGCTTGAGGCCATAGTAGACTTGCTCAAGAAAGCAAATGTTGCCATCCGGATGGCAGACATTGGCAACATCACAAGAAGAGATGTTGTAGAAGCCGCGGCGGTTAGGGAGACTGACCGCTATCTTGGAGTCATGTTAGGCTTTAACGTCAAAGTGCTTGAAGATGCACAAAAGGAGGCGCAGGATCGTGGGGTGAATATCTTTAACGAGCAGATAATCTACAACCTTGTACGAAGCTACACAGACTGGGTAGCATACCAACGTGAACATGAAGAATTGATCATGTTCAATGAGCTGCCGCCTATATGCAAATTCCAGTTCCTCAAAGGATTCATTTTTAGGCGCAATGACCCCGCTGTCTTTGGCGCTGAGATTCAGGTAGGCAGGCTCAGGCAAAAGGTGCACGTGATAAATGAAGAAGGTAAGAAGGTAGGCACTGTACATCAAATACAGGAAAGCGGGAAAGCGATTGAGGAAGCAACTGCGGGCATGCAGGTAGCAGTTTCGGTCAAAGAACCGACAATTGGCCGTCAGATAAATGAGGGCGATGTTTTTTATGCAGATCTCAACAGCAGGCAGGCAAAGCAATTGCTTGAGAGGTTCAACCACAGACTAAACGATTCCGAAAAGGAAGTTTTGAACACGCTTGTTGCTAAGAAAAGAAAGAGCGACCCGGCCTTCGGGTACCTTTAAGATCCAATTACTGGTACTTTTGAAGCAAGCCTTCCAGACCCTTTTCCCCTACTGCACCAACTGCCCTGTCCACAGCCTTGCCGTTCATAAACATGATAAATGTTGGAATGGCGTAGACGTCGTAGCGCATTGCAATCCCTTGGTTGTCGTCTACATTCAATCTTCCAAATGCCACCTTGTCGCCATATTTTTTTGCCAGCTTGTCAAATATAGGAAGCATGAACTGGCAAGGGCCGCACCATGTTGCCCAAAAATCCACCAATACCGGCTTGCTGCCTCCCACGATCTCATCAAAATTTCTCTCGGTCAATTCTACCAGGCCGCTACTAGCAGCGTGTATGCTTGCCGTTTTCCTTTCTTCACCCATGTTTAGACAAGATACAAGTACATGAATTATTATTTAAGATTTATTGGCTGGTTGCATGCATTTTGAGGGCTAGGCATCTTTTTTAGACGAAAAATTACCTAATTCTCCTAACTGAAAAAGGGAATAAGGCCTCAGTGCCTTAGCTGTAGTCATCAAGAATGTTAGGGCAGGCGCAAAAAAGCTTGCTACATGATCTCACTGATCGTTGTTATAGAGGATATTCACAACTGTTATGGTTTCGCTGCTATTAGGAATTCTCGAGGAGGGCATCATGATTGCCTGCAGCAATATCTGCATATGCTTCTTTTGCAGGTTTGCCTTCGACCTTTACGCCCATACTAACGCAAGATCCGAGGACCTCTTTGACAGCACCTCTCAGATCCTTAGCGTAAGAGCCATCAATCTTCATCTTGGCTATTTTGACAGCACTTGCCATCGACAGGTCGCCAACATAATCCCTGCCGGAGGTGCCTGAGCCCTTTGGTATCCCTGCCTCTTTTGCCACCAGAGCAGTTGTAGGCGGGATGCCAACTTCAACCGTAAACTTTTTTGTTTCGGTATCCACCTCTACTTTGACTGGAACCTTCATGCCGGGAAAATCCTTTGTCTTTTCGTTAATGGTATTTACCACTTGCAGCACATTGACGCCCATCGGACCCATTGCTGGACCCAGAGGTGGCCCTGCATTAGCTTCTCCCCCGCTTACTAGAGCCGAGATGGATTTCTTTTCGCCCATAATATCCAAGCAGTGCATTTAGCCAAATTATAATTCTTGCTCTTATATTGAGCGCCGATGGTAGCTTTGACAGGTTTTTAAACCTGTGATGTGTGTTAATGCCGGATGTCAGATCAGGAGCCTAATGAAGGCGTCGGGTCTTTGTTCTTCGAGCTTGCCGGCGACCTCCGTCTCTTGATGCTGACAAAGCTCAACCAAAAGAGTTATCGTCTTTCCCAGCTTGCCACAGAGCTTAACGCTACTATGCAAGAAGCCCACCGGAACATGACACGTCTGATTCAGGCAGGGTTAGTAGCCAAAGGTAGAGAAGGCGAGCTCATGCTAACTGTTTATGGCAGAACGGTGGTAATGTTAATGCCAAGTTATAATTTTCTGTATCGCAACAAGGAATTTTTCCTTGACCACAGTCTTGGCGACCTGCCGACCAAGTTTATCCAGAGGATGGGGGCGTTTCAGAGCTGTGAAATAGTGCACGGCGTCATGGCAATACTTCAGCGCTGGAAGAATCTCTACAGTGAATCTGAACAATACATCAAAGAGATAATGGCACAGGTGCCACTCGACCTTATTGAAACAGTGAGCAGTAGAGTAGAGAAAGGTGTAAAGTTCTCCTATATTTTTGCCGCCAATTCTGTTGTCCCAAAAGGGCGGACTCAGATTCTCCAAAAGCTTGGATGGCGCAATTTTATCAGCACGGGCCTAGTTGAGCGCAGGATGCTGCCTGAGGTAAAAGTGATGACGATTTTTAATGAAAAACAAGGATGCGTGCTCTTTCCTAACATGAAGGGTGAACCGGATCTAAATATCATGTTCTACGGTGAGGACAAGGAATTTCTTGAATGGTGCTCTGACCTTTTTGCATACCAGTGGGAAAAGGCTGAACCGTTTGACGAAAGCAAGCTGAAGAACGAAGTATAGATCACGTTTTTATACATCAGACTTCATCAAGCATGCATGCCAAAAGCTTTTGTTCTTATGAATGCCGAACTTGGAAGTGAGGATTCTCTTGTTAATGAATTGAAAAAACTTGATAGTGTCAAGGAGGTCTACCAAGTTTACGGTGTTTATGACATTGTAGCACAGGTTGAAGCTGACACAATGGATAAGGTAAAGGAAACGATCACCTGGAAGCTTCGAAAGCTCAACGGCGTCAAATCTACATTGACTATGATAGTCATGGAATAATGAAGCGTGTGGCTGTAGATACCTCCACTACCTTACAGAAGAAGTATTTGCCCATTAGTGCAACGGACACGCCAAGAAATACTACTATTACGAGTGCATGTGTGGCATCGTAACTAATGTCGCCGCAGTTTCACGCCGGGCTCTTCATAGAGAAGGTGTGTATATTACTGTAAGCACAATATGTGCTAAAAATTGTGAGAAATAGGCGATCTGGATTAGGTCTCTTAGGCGCCCTTGCCCTAATCTATGACTATGTATTTTTTACCGAGCATTACTATTATTTACTCTATATCCATCTTCTTTAAGATACTCTAGATCTCAAGACATCATAGGATAGCAACTTTAATCAATCTGTCTGCCGATGACGACAGCTGATGGATCTCTTTAGCAAAATAAGAGGCGGTAGCGAGCAAAAGGTGTGGAAATGCGAGCACTGCAACATGATCTTTGATGATAAGGAAAGAATGAAACGCCATAAAAGAAAGGCTCATGGAGAAAAGAGTGGAGGAGATGATATGCCCAATATGAACCCCTTTGGCTTTTCATAGCACAAAGGCTTATTTCTTGTCAATATATTCTACAGGTAGACTCGGGTAGTATGTTCCCAATACACGACGACATAGAACGTATGCATGGAAGGCCATACCTGAATTATGGCTTGATCGCAATAAATGTGATCGTCTTTATCTGGGAGGCATCGGCTACAAGCTTCTTCTCAGATCCCCGTGCAACTGAGGATATATTTATGACCTATGGCGCAGTTCCAAACAGGATAGTAAATGACTTTCCTGGCAGCGCGCCTACGGTCATTACATCCATGTTCATGCACGGAGGAATTGCCCATATCATCGGCAATATGGTATTTCTTTTCGTATTTGGTGACAACATTGAGGACAGGTATGGTAAGATAAAGTATATCCTTATCTATCTTGGATGGGGAGCAGCAGCCGCCCTTGCCCACAGCTTTTACGCTGTTTCAGCTGGGCAGGGAGAGATACCTGCAGTCGGTGCATCAGGTGCGATTTCCGGCATCCTTGGCGCATACCTTGTCATGTATCCAAGAGCCAACATCCTTACCATAATAGCAGTGTTCTTCATCTATACAGTTCGTATACCTGTGCTGGTTTACATACCCTTCTGGTTCATAATGCAGTTGATTTTTGCCATCATCGGGCAATTGGGACCCGCGGGTGAAGCAGTAGGTGTTGCATATCTTGCTCACATCGGAGGTTTTGTTGCAGGTGCTCTTACTGGCCTTGCATGGAGGGCACTACCTAACTCAGTGAAATACAAAGATGCTGCAAAGGAAGTTCAAGTCAAGCCGATGTTCCGAAATCGCATGGCAAGGAACGTCCGGCCTCGAATCGAGGATGTTGTGCCTGCGACGCCTGAAGTGATAGAGGGCCCAGACTACTACGAGGTGATCGCCGAGATCCGTGGCGTGTCTGATGCTTCCGACATCAGTGCAAGATACGAACCAGAAACGCGGCAAGTAAGGATAGTTGCCCGTGGAACAAGAAAGTATGAATTGTTAGTAAAGTTGCCAGACACTGCGGTTAACCCTGTGGTAAAACACATTCAGTACGTTAATGGAATAGCTCGCATCAGGCTTGCAAAAAACAGCATATAATAACCTTACAGCAAATTTAAAATATCCCGCGCAGTCCCTTTAAATTTACAATTTTAGGAGAAATGTGAAAAATGTCAATACAACAGGGTTCAGCTGGTGGCGTCCCGGTGTTAATTCTCAAGGAAGGTACATCGCAGACCAAAGGCCGAGATGCCCAAAAGAATAACATCACTGCTGCAAAGCTGATTGCTGAAATCGTCAGAAGCTCACTTGGCCCAAGAGGAATGGACAAGATGCTTGTTGACACACTTGGCGATGTAACAATAACAAATGACGGTGCTACAATTCTCAAAGAGATAGACGTTCAGCATCCAGCAGCCAAGATGATGGTAGAGATTAGCAAGGCTACAGACAATGAGGTGGGAGATGGCACAACCTCTGTAGTGGTGCTTGCTGGCGCGCTTATCGAAAAGGCCGAAGAGCTTGTCAACAAGGATGTACATCCTACAGTCATTGTAGACGGCTACAGGAAGGCCGCAACGAAGGCTATTGAAGTATTAAACGGCATTGCACAAAAGATTGCCGGCAACGAAAAGCAAGAGCTGATAAAAATAGCCAAGACAGCAATGCAAACAAAGCTAGTGTCAAAGGAATCCGATGAGCTTGCTCAGATTGTAGTTGACGCAGCCCTTGCAGTGTCTGAAAAGACTGACTCTGGTTTTAGACTCGATATTGATGATGTCAAGGTAGAAAAGAAGGCCGGAGGCA
>JAICHI010000032.1 GCA_025922735.1 Nitrososphaeraceae archaeon
TGAATCTTGTATTAAGATTCAACCTATTTCTGTTTTGAAAATAAACGCCAACTGAAGGCTCTTCCGCCTACACGAGCCTGAGATATTATATATAAAGGGGAATTAATTCTTACTGCAAAACGTGCCACTGGCAAAGAGCTTCTTAAACTGGCGGACTTGACACAAAAAAGTAGACGTACACATTTTGTAACCCGCAATAATTAAATTAACAAGAGTGGCAACAGCGCGGGAGGGGCCCGTAGCTCAGCATGGATAGAGCGCCTGCCTTCTAAATTCTATTGAAGAGAGCCGGAAGTCGTGGGATCGAAGCCCACCGGGCCCGCTCCAAATCTTGCAGGGAGCCTTTTTTTAATTTAAGTTAATTGTAGTGCAAAACAAGCTCCCGTCCTACCTAGGACTGAGATCTATTGGGCCCGCTTTCCTTAGTAATGCAAATGCTCCGCCAGCGGCGTAGGCGATTCCAATGAAGATTCTCGACAGCATTACTGCAATGTCTTGTCGTGTTGCAAAAATCATGCTGTCGATCATGACAGCCGCTGGTACTGCAGCAAGAGAAACTAAAGCAACAATCAGCTGCTCGGGGTTATCAGTATTGCTATACTTTTTGATCATCAAATAGGTCGACAGGTTGCCAAGACCAATGCCAGCTAGGATAAGGTACTGGTAAAGTGATGGAAAAGCAGCTATTGCAGCAAAAGGTCCTGCCCAACAAATCCCATTGAGTATCTTTGCAGCTGTCGGCCACCTGGTGCTTGTCTTCATCCTGTTCAGGATTGCTGGTAATGCTTTACGCAAACGCCTGTAACTTGCTCCAAATACTGCACCAAAGCTAGCAAGCCAGATTATTACATAGTAATATAGTTGAAGACCGATTATGAAATAAGCAATTTCACTAAGACAAGAAGCAATGACCACAGCTATCGACACTGCTATGAACAGAACGCCAAATGCCCTTCGTACCTCAACTGTCGATTTTGTAATACCCGTCGTGCAACTGCAACTAATTTAAATCATCATGAATGTCTTCAACTGATGAAGTAAACGCTATAGCATACACTTTACGCAGCTATGATCTTCCTCTATTCAAGATAATTGATATTAGCCAAAAGAACTCACTTCGAGAGTTTCTACTCAACCTTAGATCGCAACATCTTGCAAATCAAAAAATGGGAAGTTGTTACTTTGCTTGCCCTCTTACTCTTGTCCACTTGGCAAGAGCGCTAGCAGCAGTCACCCATTCAATGACTGAATGATAAACTGGAACATTTGTCTCCTCAATCCGCTCTGAGATCTTTTCCGTAAACGGTCCTCCCATGGCACCTACTAGTATTGGTTTTTTCTTTTGCTTCTGGAATGAGGCTAGAACATTTACAATCGATTCTTCAAGCGGATCGTCTTGAAAGACAAACCAAGGCATGATGATGTCAACATTGGGATCGTCCATGAATGATTGTATTGCAAACTGATAGTCGTCAGCATTTGCAGATCCCGTGATGTCGCAAGGGTTACCTATAACGTAGGTTGATGGATAATGATCCTTAAGTGATTTTTTAGTCTCTTCACTCAATTCTGCTACTTGCAGACCAAGCCTTTCAAACTGGTCAATTGCAGCAATTATTGGTCCTGCCCCATTGGTTACCATTGCTACTCTACCCCCGTTTGACATCGGTTGCCAGGTGAGTGCCTTGAGCGCCGCCGTCAGCTCTTCATAGCTATCGACTGAGATGATACCAGCCTGATCTAGTGCCCCCTTCACCACTGCATACGAGCCGCCAAGTGATCCGGTGTGAGAAGCGGCCTGCTTAGCTCCTCTCGCAGATCTGCCGTTTTTGAATATAACCACGGGTTTGCCCCGCTCTTTGATTACTCTCTTTGCAGTATTCATGAACTTCCTGCCGTCGCCCAAGCCTTCAACGTAGAGCCCAATGACTCGAGTCTGAGGGTCTTCAGAGAGGTACCAGATCATATCAGCCTCGTCTACATCGGATCTATTGCCATATGATATCATCTTGCTCATGCCAAATGTGTCGGAGCTCTCCATGAAGGCGATCCCCACTGTTCCGCTCTGCGACAGGAAAGCGACATCGCCCTTTCTGGGACGTATCATTCTTGCATGGCCTTGGAACGCACAATCAAGTCGGTTTTCGCCATTGAACATGCCTATGCAGTTGGGACCAATGATCCTGATCTGCAGCTGCTTTGACAGCTCTTTGATCTGTCCCTCAATAGTTGCGCGCTCCCCTCCAAGTTCTTTGCCCCCGCCGGAAATAATGACAAAGTTATGTATGCCTTTCTTGGCTGCCGACCTCAGTAGGTCCGGCACGAACTTCAAATCGACCGTAACGACTACGACATCTACCTTGTCAGGGATCTCATCTAGGCTCTTATACGCTTTAAGGTCCATGATCTCAGAATAGCCTTTTGCGTTCACGGGATAGACCTTGCCGATATACTCATGCTTTGTCAAGCTTTCCAAAACAGAGTTGCCTACCTTGCCGGGCTCAGGTGAAGCACCGATCAGCGCCACCGACTTGGCATTGAAGAACAAATCCAGATATTCGGATTCCGGCTGGGCCTTTGATATGACTTCTAGGTCTGGCTTTTCGCGTAGTAGAATCTTGGCATCAACTACCACGTATTCATTTTCATAAAATATGATGGGGTTAAAGTCAATGCTTTCATAATATGGAGCCATCTCCGTTCCAAATTTTCCTATATTGACTAGCGCCTCAGCAAGGATATTCAAGTTGACAGGCGGCATGCCGCGGAAGCCCTTGAGAATCTTGTTGCCTTTTAGGTCGTCTATCATGCTGATTGCATCTTCCTTTGTTATTGGCAAAACTCTGAATGAAACGTCTTTGAAGACTTCAGTGTAAATTCCACCGATGCCGGCCATGATGACGGGGCCAAACTGTGGATCGTTCTGCAGACCAACAATGAGCTCCACTCCACCAGCTGGGGCCATTTTCTCGAGCAGCACGCCTTTTACGCTGTTGTACTGCTTGCTCAACCTGCCGTACATGTCGTTAAATGCATTCTTTACATCAGTCTGGTTCTGAAGCCCGACCTTGACACCTCGAACATCTGTCTTGTGCAAGATCTCCGGCGAAACAATCTTCGCGACGAGGGGAAAACCTACTTTCCCTGCCTCTATTTCTGCCTCTTCAACACTCTTGACCAGCGCGTATTTCGGTACCGTGACCCCATACTCGCTCAAGACTTGTTTTGCGAGCTCTTCAGTAATTACTTTTTCCTTGTTTGAATAAATGTCATCAAAGAGCTTCTTAACCTTCTCATTGGTCATTTTTATTGAGGGAAAAAACCTGTTTAGCTTTTATATAGTTACCTAATGTGTGAAATGTATTATTTTTATTCATTTCTGCAGCACCCTTGCAAAATTATTGTATATGTGTCTGCACCGAGCCAATAGCTCTTCCAACTCGTAAGGTGCCGGCAGTATGCTCTCCGGCCTGATCTTTTCAGCGATCAAGTCAGCACTGTACTGCTTTATCCATGTTTGTATGAGGGGTTCATCGACTTCGAAGTGAAACTGGATGCCAACTGCAGACCCGATCCTGAAGGCCTGCGGGTATAGATCGGAATAGGCAAGGATCTTCGCGTTTGCTGGCAGGTCATATGTATCTCCGTGCCATTGGAATGTCCTAATCATCTTATCGGTGAAGCCTCTAAATATGTCATTGCTGCTAGCCGGTGTCAGGTACACATCGTACCATCCTATCTCTTTCTTCTTGCCCTTGTAGACGCGCCCTCCTGCAGCCTGCGCAATAAGCTGTGAGCCAAGGCAGATGCCCAATACTGGGGTGTCATTCTTCATGGCATTCCTTATGAGCTCTTGCTCTTTTGCCAAGTAGGGTAAATTCTCATAGACTGCCATCGGGCCTCCGAGGATTACTATGGCATCATATCCCAATGGATTGGTAGGCACAGCGTTATTCGGTGCATTCACCTTTTCGATGTGATAGCCATCATGCACGAACATCTGCTCAAGTAAGCCAAGCGTCTCGCATTGAATATTCTGTACTGAAAGTATCTGGGGCAATACATATCATGAGTGCTCATTTGTATTTATGGCATAAGGAAAAATATTAAATCTGACAGGCGCTACAGATAAGCTGGGCCGTGGGCTATCAATATAAAGTCGATGATTATGAGACCCTTGAACGGCTGCGCAGTTTTATCTGCATGCTCAATGAAGAATCAGAGAAAGGTTCTGTCATCGTCGTCGAGGGTAGACGTGATGCCGAGGCACTTTCTAGGGTAGGTTTCACTGGCAACCTTGCAGTCTTCCATCATTTTAAGGGGATTGCCCACTTTGTAGACAGCCATGATAGCATAGGCAAGAAGATAATCCTGCTCTTGGACATGGACAGAACTGGCAAATACCTCACAAGCAGGCTAGTGGCCCAGCTCCAGTTGAGTAGGCATAGCGTGAACTTGTCATATAAGAGGGCACTTGCAAGAATAACAAATGGCAAAGTGAGGCATGTGGAGGATCTTGTCATCTATGCACCGCGTATGTCAGGCATTACAGGAAGCCGCAAGGACCTTTACTTTTATACATGATTCTCTGAAGGTTTACAAAGCACTTATATTCAAGCAAAGAAAAGTGAGAGCTATATACTAGCAAACTGCGAGGTTATGAAAGAAATTGCCCACCACAGGTATAGTAAAATATCATGTTAAGTTAAAATTTGATGTTGATGGTTTGGTTGAGAAAGCCGATATTATTGGTGCTATTTTTGGACAGACAGAGGGCCTCCTCGGACCAGAAATGAACCTCAATGAATTACAAAAAGTATCCAAGGTTGGAAGAATTGAAGTAAACGTGGAAACTAAGGGCAACATGACTAAGGGTGATGCCCTGATACCCATGAGTACAGACATCTCTACTGCCGCGCTAATTGCGGCAGCCATAGAGAGCATTGACAAGGTGGGGCCGTTTCCAGCTAAGTTCGGTCTAGTTGGAATCGATGACATTCGAGCCATAAAGAAGAAGGTCATAGTTGACCGCGCTAAGAAGATAGTGCAAGACTGGGCTACCAGAACTATAAGCGAGGGAGATGAGATGCTAAAGGATGTTTATGATGCAAGCAAGCCGGGCAAGCTCACTAGCTTTGGAAAAGCACAGCTGGCCTGCGGCACGGGGGTATTCGACTCTGCCTGGATAATACTGGTGGAAGGAAGGGCAGACGTCGTCAATCTTCTGCGCGCAGGTTATGACAACGCCATTGCAATAGAAGGTGCAAGGATCGACGAATCTGTGACAAAGCTTACAGAAGGCAAGCGTGTAGTGGCATTTCTTGACGGCGATCGGGCAGGAGACCTAATACTGAAGGAGCTGCATGGAGTAGTCAAGATAGACAAGGTGCTTAGAGCTCCGCAGGGTAAGGAAGTGGAGGAATGCACCCCGCTTGAGATATCGGAAATCTTGAAGGACGCGTTCTCGCCTGAAGTACCATCTGTTCAGCAGCCGGTATATTCTCCCCACCAGTCCCCTCATCATCAACCGCAGCACCATTACGAGAGGAGGAATTATAGGAGAGAAAGGGATCCACAAGATGATTATCGCACTCAACACGCGCGACAGCAAGAATCACTACAGTCAGCGCAACCATCCAAAGAGGCGGTGGCTGAGGACAAGGCAGAGATACTCTCTGCAGTCCGCGACGTTTACCCTCAGATAAATGAAACGCTTGAGGCTGTCGTGCTAGATGGCTCGATGAATACTCTGCTTAAAGTCCCAGTGTCGGAAGTCATCAAGAGGCTCAATAGTGCAGAGGGTGGCAAGCTGCTGGTAATAGACGGCATTGTCACCCAGAGACTCGTCGATGCAGCCGACAAGGCGGGTATCGAGTACATTGTTGGACACCGGATGACAGACTTGAAAAAGCCAGCAGATATCCGAATCAGGACATTTGATGACATTGGCATAAATAACTAGTAAGGTAAATGCCCGAAATCAAGCTACAGCACATATTGACGTTGATCGAGCTCCTTTCAAAAGGAGCCCGCCACAATTTTGTCGAGGTAACTACCACGCTACTTGGCAAGGGTATCGGCAGGTCGCAACAGGCGGCGTCGAAGCACCTGCTCGACTTGGAAACCTCCGGCTACATCGAGCGCCTGAAAAAAGGGCAAAAGTTTGCAGTCAAGGTAACAGACAAAGGCTATTCTGAGATACAGAGTCTCTATTTGTCGTTGAGAACTGCCCTTGAATCTGTACCTGCCACGATGGATTTCGAGGGCAATGTCATTTCGGGTATGGGAGAGGGGGCATACTACATGTCACTGGAGGGCTATAGGAGACAATTCAGAGAAAAATTAGGATATGAGCCGTACCCTGGGACGTTAAACGTCAGGCTAACTGATCAGATATACATGAATGGCCGACTCGAGCTTGGTAAGCATCCATCGATATTTATCAATGGCTTTAGTGATGGCACACGTACCTACGGCTGGGTCAAGTGCTATCGTGCGACCATAAATGACGGCGCAATAGACAATGCTGCTGTCCTTGTGCTTGAACGCACACACTATGATGATAGCATGGTTGAAGTGATAGCACCGATATCAATCAAGCAGGCAGCAGGCATCAAAAATGGTGACAGAATAAAGGTGCAGGTGCAGCTTGCTTAGATGCCATAGATTGAATCGCCCATCTCTTCCTTTATTTTTGAACTCTTGGATCCTGGTATTGGAGTTGAGAGCCTTATAACCTGGACATTTAGGTTGCGTTTCTTGCAGTTCTCGGCAATGTCTTTTTCGCTGTGCGCCTGGTCATAGCCAAGAGCGATCACGTTTGGCTTGACATATTCGACTGTATCGTAAAGCGTGCCCTCTTTGCCTATTAATGCCAAGTCCACAAAATTAAGCGAAGTCACAAGGTCTCTGCGAAGCTTTTCATCATGGTAGATCTTTCGATATTTCTTTATCTTCTGAGCGGTCGACTGCCTTGCCACCACTACGACAAGCACATCACCCTCTGCTTTTGCAGCCTTGAGCGTATGAATGTGGCCCGGGTGGATGAGATCAAAAACTCCTCCTACGAGAACGACATTTAGTGCATCACGGCCGATGAAGGTAAGTTTGGTTGGGTCAGATTTTTCTACTAGACCAATCTTGATAAGACGGCTTACCATGGAATTATAGAATTCTTGGCTTATGGGCAGCCGCGCCTTTAGCCTGACATAGGGTGAAATTGAAGGATCTAACATGCTAGAATACAGGTTAGCAAGAATGGTCTTGTCTAGCGGGTCCATCTGGGAATCTCTACTATGTGGCAATAGCGAAATCATTAATGTTATAAACTATTGCCTGCTTGTACAAAGTTGATAGAATTCCCTTCATTGAATCAAAGCAATTCTTTAAGACTAGACAAAATTCTATTTTGGACAGAACTGTCTGTCCCCTGCAACGTTGAGGTGATATATACTCTATACTTCTAAAGAAACTTCTCATTAAATACTAATTCAACATGACAGGAAATGCGTTTAGATCGTATTAGGAATCTGCTCCAACCGCGTAGCCGCAAAACTCTTGACGAACAGCTTTAGCGATCCTCGAGCGACACTGAAGATATAACTTATTTGTGAACTTGAAAGACACAAGATCGCATCTAACAACAATTCAACGTATTCGGTTGCAAGCAAACACCAGCTCCGTTTTATTATGTTGTTTGGCATAGCGATTTTGGTGCTCTGTTTACGGAATAGCTAGTAAAGGAAATAAAAAAAGATTCAATCCGGTAGAAGGTGTATATGCTATAAATGCCGCGCCAATGCGATTGTGATAGTATTGTCGTCTCCAGCCGAGATAAAGAGAAAGCTTGAGGAGAATTGGATTCGATTCATCAAGGCGAATTCCGCGAAGCTTTCGCTTGGCACAATAGATGGCTCTAGCCCACCTTCTATCTTTGTGGGTCGTTACGGCTACCCGAAGGTCAGGATAGGGCCAATGATACCTCCATTGCACGGTGATACCACTATCTTGGACAGAACCGAGCTGTGGACAGGTAAAAGTCTTGAAGAAATAGCGAACTATCGGTTGTCACTTGTACTTGGTACGAAGAACGTGAATATACATGACATTTCTAGCAGATATCTTGAGAACATGCAAGAGCTTGCTTTGTCGGAGAGGCCTGCCGAAACCGAGGCCACATTTGAAAAAAAACCCATAGCACATGTCGAGATGCAAAAAGAACTTAGATTTGACCACGAAGCCACACCTTTTGGGCCGGTTGCACCTCTGAGAGCTTTTAAGGTATCATCACTTTCCGCCGACCAGCGGATTGAAGCTGTATACTGTGATACAGATTTGAGAGCAGCAGAGGCTATGATGGAATTGTACAGGCGCCGGGTTGAAATGAGTATCATCCAACGAGTTCTCAGCATGGGTATGCTTGGAGTAAAGAAGAAACGCAAACTTGTGCCTACTCGGTGGAGCATTTCTGCGACTGATGATATTATTTCAGGCATGCTTGTAAAAGAGATTGAAATGAATCCTACAATTGATCTATTTGAAGTAACTCGGCACTCGCATCTTGCTAACTACTATTCGGTCATATTGATACCGGATGATAGGTGGATTTTTGAAATGATCGAGTCCTGGTTCACAAGCCAAGGCCAGGTGGCCACAGGCACTGATAATGAAGATGCAAGAGGACTTAACCACAACCCGACAATAGCCGGAGCATATTTTGCAGCACGCCTTGCAGTATCAGAGCATCTTGCATGTAGACACAAAAAGGCTGGGGCCATTGTCCTCCGCGAAATACATCCCAATTATGTAATGCCGCTAGGCGTATGGCAGATAAGAGAAGGCGTACGCGAAGCTCTGAAAAAACCTCCACAAAAGTTTGAACGCTTTGATAGTGCAATGTTGTTTGCATGTTCTTGCATGTCACTATCAAAGAAAGAAGTGATACAAAAAAGTCGGCTTTGGAAGAGTTTCAAGAGCCAGACAAAGATCAGTGATTTTGCTTAACTAAATCCTGGCAAAGGGTCATATATTAGCCCTACGCTTAATGCTCTTGATAATGATAATGAGCGAGGCCCCACCGGAAGGCATTAAGTATGTTGTTCCAATCAAGCAGGTGGAAAAACCGGTAAAGATCACAGATCAAGCCAAGGCCGAACTCCAGAGCTCTGGCATGATGGATGAGAAGGGTAAGCTGAAGATGAAGGGTGTGAGCCCAAAGATGCTTAAGCGTATGAAGTTAGAGGCAGTTGACTGTCCTGTACTGAGCATGGAGATCGGCTTTCTGCAATGCTATGTCTGTAAAAACTTTTTCAGCAGGCCTATGGGCAAGGTTTATTGCAAAGGCAACCCCCTGTAGCCAAAGATGCTTCTTTACAAGATGAGTACCAAAGTTTTCATCCTACTTATAATAA